>CAZQFI010000371.1:0-4766 GCA_964592545.1 uncultured Geobacteraceae bacterium | reverse complement strand
AAGGGACTCTTTGTCGAAGCGAGTGACGGAACCCTGCTGCTTGATGAAATTGCCGAAATGCCCCTTTCTCTCCAGCCAAAGCTGTTGCGGGTTCTTGAAGACCACAAGGTGCGTCCCCTGGGGGGCAGTGCCGAGATCGACTGTAATGTCCGCGTTCTGGCGGCGACCCATCAGAACCTTGAAGAGGCGGTCGCTGCCGGAACGTTCCGCAGTGATCTGTTTTACCGTCTCAATGTGATTCAGCTTGATCTCCCCCCGTTACGTGAACGGGGTAACGATATTCTGCTCCTGGCCCTCAATTTTATTCAGCAGCTCAGTAAACGCTTCAATAAATCGGTGGTCGGGTTGTCGCAATCGGCTGCTGCCGCGTTGCTGGCCTACCACTGGCCGGGGAATGTCCGGGAACTGCGAAATGTGATTGAGCGGGCGGTGGCGTTGGCTCTCCACGACCAGTTGACCCCCGAAGATTTTCCAGCCCAGATATGTCAGCCGGCTGAAACAACACCGCAGCCGGTAAACTTTATTGAAGCGGGGAATATCCTGCCATTGGAGCAGATGGAGCGCCGCTATATTCAGCAGGTTCTTGATCAGCTTGACGGCAACCGCACCCTTGCTGCCCGCCTGCTCGGTGTCGATCGCAAGACCCTCTATCGCAAGTTAAAAGAATAGAAACCTCCCCCTGTGGGGCATTTTGCCCCGCCGAGGCATTCTGCCCCGGTATGTAAATCCCCAAGCTCCTGTTTTTACAGACATTCATGTTGGCATGTAGTTTGCTAAATTTTACTTCGTAACGTAACTTTTTCGGAGATTTTTGATGGAAGCTGTGTGTCTTGATCAATATCCACATATCCTGCTGGCTGAAGATGATCTGGAACTGCGTGAACTGCTGATGCTGGTTCTGTCGCGGGCAGGTTACCGGGTCACGGGGTGTGATAATGGGCTACAGCTGTTGGAACAACTGGAACAGGATCACTACGACCTGGTGATCAGCGACATCCGGATGCCGGCGCTGACAGGTCTTGAAGTTTTGGAAAGCCAACTGGACAATCCGTCTCTGCCGCCATTTATCGGGATGACCGCTTTTGGTGATGACGAGACCCACGCTGTTGCACAGAAGTTTGGCGCTGTCGCGGTGATAAACAAGCCCTTTGACTTGGATGATATGATCAAACTGGTTCACACAACTGTCTTCGAAAAGAATAAAAAGAAAGATCAAGGAGACGATCATGAGTAAATTCAAGTACTTCACCATTATTTTTGTTGCGACCCTGCTGACAATGGGAGCAACGGGATCCATATTTGTCGGCACTGTCAATGCACAGGATGCCGGAATCGAAAGTTTGCGTGAGACCGGCAAGGCGTTTCGCAGCGTTGCCAAGCAGGTTTCACCGGCGGTTGTTTTTATCAAAGTTGAAAAGGAAGTCGCGCAGCCGGGAATGGGTGATAATCCTTTCGAAGGAACCCCGTTTGGCGATGAGTTTTTCCGCCGCTTTTTCGGTCAGATGCCGCAGCAGCGTTCCCCCCATAAACCACAGAAGCACCGTTCCATGGGGCAGGGTTCAGGGTTTATTATTTCGGCTGACGGCTACATTATGACCAATAATCATGTTGTTGGTGATGCCGACAAGGTTTCGGTTCAGCTTCTTGACGGGCGTGAGTACGATGCCAAGATCATCGGCACCGATCCTCCCAGCGATGTTGCTCTGATCAAGATTGAGGCCGATGAGAAACTGCCGTTCCTGCAACTGGGAGATTCTGACAAGCTTGAAGTTGGTGACTGGGTGCTGGCATTCGGTAATCCGTTTGGTCTCTCCCACACCCTGACGGCCGGAATTGTCAGTGCAAAGGGGCGGAGCGGTATTGGCCTGAACGACTTTGAGAACTTTATCCAGACTGACGCTGCCATCAATCCCGGAAACTCGGGTGGCCCACTGGTCAACCTTGACGGCGAAGTGATCGGGATGAACTCGGCTATTTTTACCCGCAGTGGCGGTTACATGGGGATCGGTTTTGCTATCCCGATCAACATGGCAAAAAATATTTATCAGCAGCTGGTTGAGCATGGTTCGGTGATCCGCGGTCGTCTGGGAGTCCTGATTCAGGATCTCAACAAGGAACTGGCCGAGTCGTTCGATATCGATCAGCGCGAAGGGATTCTGATCGCCCAGGTAATGGAAGATTCTCCTGCGGAAAAAGCCGGCCTTAAACAGGGTGATATCATTCTGAAGCTCAACGGTAAAAAAGTTGATCAGGTTGCAAAATTCCGTAATCAGATTGCTATGACCCGGCCGGGGACCAAGGTTGATATCGTTGTTCTGCGTGATGGTCATAAAAAGACCATCAAGGTCAAAATTGGCACGATGAAAACCGATGACAAGGGGCATCCGGTCGCCAGCGATGCGCTTCCGGAACTGGGAATGACCCTTCAGCCGCTGACTCCGGAACTGGCAGAACAGTTTGGTTACGACGGTGCACACGGTGTGCTGGTCACCGATGTTGAGCCGGGATCGCTTGCCGCCCGCGCCGGTATTCAACGCGGTTATCTGATCGAAGAGGTCAACCGTCAGGCCGTTAAAACGCCACAGCAGGTGAAGAAGATGATCAAGAAAAGTCAAAAGAAAACAGTTCTGCTGCTGGTTCGTGAAGGTGAAAACAGTCGTTATCTGGCTTTGAAGTTGAAGAAATAGATTATCGAGAGTTGTCCGGCGCCCTGCTCAGCGCCGGATGATTCAACATCGATTTTGAACGTTACCTCCTACGTTCATCTTGGGGAACCAGCAGGGTTCCCCATTTTTTTGTCTAAAATCTGCGGCACGGGGTTATTTTTACTGCAAACTGCTGCTATTTGTTTTATATCTGCAGGACAGTTAAAAGATGTGTTCTTCAGGGGAGAAAATATGAAAACAAAATTACTGGCATTTATATTATTTTTGACTCCAGTACTGATCTATGTCTGGGAGAACAATACACCTGTCTCAATCCGTTTTGTTCGCTGGGAATATGCTGTTCCGCAGGCATTGCTGGTTTTATCAACCCTGCTGGTTGGGATTATTCTCGGTTTACTGTTGTGTTATTCATGGAAAAATCGAAAGGCCAACCAGCAGAAGAAAGCTGAAAAACAGGCAAAAAAACAGAAGAAAAACGAGGAAAAGTTAAAAAAGAAACAGGAGAAACAGGAAAAGAAGCAGCAAGGTCGCGAAGAAAACACAAAAGAAGCGGAATCTCAGAAAGATGAAGCTGCAGAAAAAACAGTTGTCACTCCAGCCCCTGAATAAGCTCCAGCCGCGGTTCTAACCAAGGGCAACATCAAGGATCATCATGATGGTGAATCCGAGCATTGCCCCACCGGTGGCGATATCGGTGTTGCCCCCCTGCTGTGATTCGGGGATGACCTCTTCGACGACAACAAAAATCATCGCTCCGGCGGCAAATGCCAATGAAAACGGCAGGATCGGGCGAGCGATAACCACCAGTGTCGCGCCGAGGACTCCGGCAACAATCTCGACCAATCCCGAAAATTGTCCGATCATAAAACTGCGGTGGCGGGAGAATCCATCCCGGCGCAGCGGAACCGAAACCGCCAATCCTTCCGGGAAATTCTGAATTCCGATCCCCATGGCCAGAGCGACCGCTCCGGCCATGGATGCCTCGGGAAAACCGGCACCGACAGCACCAAATGCAACTCCGACAGCCAGCCCCTCAGGGATATTGTGCATGGTAATGGCGAGCACCATCAGGGTGCTGCGCGGCCACGTTGTTTTGATCCCTTCCGCTTCTGAGATGGGAAAGTTCAGGTGGAGGTGGGGGAGAAATCTGTCGATCAGGCGGAGAAACCCACCGCCGCACAGAAAGCCGACAGCGACAACCAGCCATGCCGGAAGGGCTTTCCCTTCAGCCATCTCGAGAGCCGGGGCAAGCAGCGACCAGAAGCTGGCAGCAATCATCACTCCGGCAGCAAACCCCAACATCGCATCGAGGGTTTTGCGGCTCGGTTCCTGCTGCAGGTAGACGGCGCTGGCACCCAGGGCTGTCATCGCCCAGGTAAACAGTGTGGCGAGAAAGGCCTGCCAGGCGGGATGGAGGTTGAGGAATAGATCAATCATCAATATTTTGTCTCCGGGGCCGGTGATAGACTTGAGGGGGAGTAAACCACCGATTGTGGCGATTGTAAAATAACTATTTGCAGGTTATTGTCTGTTTCTGGAAGATATCAACTGTCAATGGGGAGAGATAATTATGGCAAAAACAATTCTGATTACCGGGGCAACTTCCGGATTTGGTAAGGCGTGTGCCGAATATTTTGCGGAGCAGGGCTGGAAATTGATTCTCACCGGTCGGCGGACCGATCGCCTTGAAGCGTTGCAGCAGCAGCTTGGGGATGCGGTGCGACAGATAATCCCCCTCGACGTGCGTGACCGCGAACAGGTTCTCGATCAGCTGGGTCAACTGGCGAATATCGATGTCCTGTTGAACAATGCCGGGCTGGCACTGGGGCTTGAACCGTCATGGGAGGTCGACCTCGACGACTGGGAGACGATGGTCGATACCAATATCAAGGGGTTGATGTACTGCACCCGGGCTCTCCTGCCGCAACTGGTGAAACAGAACGGTGGTCATATCGTCAATATCGGCTCTACTGCCGGATCCTGGCCGTACCCCGGCGGCAATGCTTACGGTGGAACCAAAGCCTTTGTTCAGCAGTTCAGCCGGAACCTGCGCGCTGATCTGATTGGAACCAGGGTGCGGGTCTCTCTGGTTGCCCCCGG
>CAZQFI010000370.1:0-6151 GCA_964592545.1 uncultured Geobacteraceae bacterium | reverse complement strand
ATTCAAGAATATCTTCGTAATCTTCGGCAGAGATCAGTTCACTCATAATCTCTTCACCCCGCCCGGTCGGAACAATCATGAACAGGTACCACGCCGTCGCACCGAGTCCCTTGGCAACCTTGAAAGTTGCAGCGATATCCGTCTGATTACGTTTGGTAAATGACGAGTTGATCAGAAACGGGATGCCGTTACGTTTGAGAATTTCGGCGGCGCTGATGACCCCGGCAAAAGCCCCGGGGCTGTTGCGGAAATTGTCGTGAATCTCGGCGGTCGAACCGTCGAGTGACAGCGACACCATTTTGATATCGGCCGCTTTCATCTTTTCGCAGACATCATCGGTGACCAGTGTCCCGTTGGTTGCCATGCACATCCGCAACCCTTTATCGGTGCCATACCGGGCGATCTCAAAGATATCGGGACGCAGCAGCGGCTCGACCCCCGACAGCACCATCACCGGCTTGCTGACCTCACAGATATCGTCAATCAGCTTGAAGGCTTCCTCGGTATTGAAATCCCCTTCGGCGGCCGACATATCGGATGAACAGCGGCAGTGGACACAATTGAGATTGCAGCGCTGGGTACTCTCCCAGGCGATCCATTTGGGGATAAATTTTTCCTCTTTGGGACTCATGATAACTCCTGAAAATAAAAAATCGGCGACTCTTAACGCAGGATACTACAACCGTTTTATCCGGCTCAAGAATTCTCGACAAAAATACTGGTTTTTACCACTGCCGGAGGGCAGATTAGCTGTTATCGACCGACAGCCAGATCAAATTGTCCTGGCGGTAAATTTTGAAGCTTTGTGGTGATGCGCTCTTCAGAATCTCCCAGAGATACTCATGAACACTCCCGTCATCAATAAAAAGATGGGTTTTCTGGAGGGCTTCAAAGATTCGGGAGCGCAGAATCTGATCACAACCGGTCAAATCGATATACAGAAGCACCCCCTCGGCAACATCCAGCTCTCCTAAAGGATCGGGAGAGATAATCAGCCCCCCTTCAAGAGCCGTCGGCATTTTTATCAATTTAAGAAACTGACCGGCCATATCACGGTTATATTTCTCAACCGTCAGCTGCTCACCCGATTCCAGTGGAAGCGCGGGGATAATGAAGAGTGTTCCATGTTCCTTGCGGGGATCCTGGCTGGTCAGATAATGGAGCTGCTGCAGAATGCTGTCGAGATCTTCCTTTTGCATCTGAGGTGCCAACAAATAGGCATATTGGGCATAGGCCGGCCACTCATCACCCGATTTCAGGATCGGCTGCCAGGGAAATTCTTTCGGCGGTTGCTCGCGCAGTTTGTCTTCTTTGACCTTCTCAAGTAATGCCTGGAGTTTTTTCATTTTCTCTCTCAGCAATTGAACCCGTTTTGCCCGATCTGCCTGTTCATCAGCAACCACAGAGGAAATAACCATCTGCTGTAGACACACGACAACCAACAGGCAACAGAGAAAACGACCCACTTTTTTCAACATAATCAGACTCCTCAAAAAACAACATCGGCAAACCGGTTGGTGATTATACAGAAAAATGTGCCGTTTAGGGATGTAAATATCACCACAGTAAATATACACAAATCGTCATAATTAATTATACAATATTATATATGTTATTTTATGTGATAAATAATTGACAAAATGTGGCAACATGTTAAAATTAACCAATATTCCTAGACTACTGCCATTTTCACCTTGGGCGAGTGGTCACTCTACCAAGAATTTCAAAAGGGAGAATTTGATGGGTATCAGAATGAGGTCAATCCTGGTCATGGGAGTTCTCGGAGTGCTGGCTATTGCGGTTATCGGTATCACCAGTTATCAGCTCAGCATCAAAAATGCCCTGAATGAGGCAAAAACCAAGAGTAACATTATCTTAAATTATGCCATGGCGACCAAACAGTATATGAAAAAAGTTCAGCGCCCTCTGGTCAAGGAACTGATTGAAAATGACCGCTTCTACCCGGAGCTGATGTCCGGCTTTGTGGTTGCGAGGGGGACGTTCGAACTCTTCAAAAAATCATCCCCGGACTACACTTTCAAGCAGGCGACCCTTGATCCTCTCAATCCTTCAAACAAAGCTGACCAGGATGAGGTTGAATTCATCAATACCTTCGCACAAAATCCGGCACTGGAATCGATGGAAGGGAGAATCACCAAAAATGGCAACGATCTCTTCTATTTTGCCCAACCGATTAAAATAAACAGTTCCGGGTGTCTGAACTGCCACGGAGATCCCTACGATGCGCCCAAAGATCAGGTTGAAATCTACGGGACCGAGACCGGTTACAACTGGAAACTGAACGACACCGTTGCCGCATTTATTGTTTATGTTCCAACGGCGACCGCAATTGCCGCAGCACAGAAGCTCTCTGTTACCCTCGTTCTGATCGGTGCCGGCGGCATTCTTCTGGTTCTGATTGTTCTGTGGTTTTTTCTCGACCGCAGCGTCGTCCTTCCCATCGTTCAACTGGCTCAACGAACAGAGAGTTTCAGCCTGGGAGAGAATCTGGACGAACCAATCATCAATAAATCGACAAATGAAATCGGAACGCTGGCACACGCGATTGAACGGCTTCGAATCAGTCTGGTCAAGCTGCTGAAATAAACAAGCACAGGGATACCGCCATGAGCCGAATCATCAAACTGACCGTTATTATCGCTGTCGCCATGCTTGCCTGGAATCCGGTTTCGGCAACCGGGCAGGACTGCGAAACGATGAACAGTCTGATTAAAAAAGAGCGCAATCTCCTGAAGAAAAAAGACCTTCTGACCGAGGCGCTGAAATTCTGTCCTGACGATGCACACATTCACTACAGCTACGCCTATACGGCAGAAAGACTGCGAAAATACGAGAAAGCACAGGCTCACTATCTCAAAGCGACTGAGCTCGACAGCAACTTCACCAAAGCCTATTTCGGTCTGGGTGATATCTACATGGTTTTGGGGAATGCCTCGGCAGCAATCGCCGCCTTCGAAAAAGGTCTGACTCTGGCACCCCGGAATAAACGTGCCAGAGCCGCTCTTGAACTCGCCCGGATCAAGCATAAATCGGAATCGGGCCAGTCAATTTCATCTGCCGAATTTATCCAGGTGATGCAGCAGAGTAAAACAAAAGAGACGACTCAGGGGGCAATTGACGGGCCACTGTTACGAATGCAGATCCACTTCTACAGTGCCTCGTCACAACTGTCCCAGGACGCAAAAGATCAACTGATGACCGTGGGAAAAGCCCTCGAAGATCCGGCATTGAATAGACAGATGTTTGAGATTTCCGGACACACCGACAACACCGGAACGGCGGAAGCAAACCTGATCCTCTCCAGGGATCGGGCAGAACAGGTGCGGAAATATCTCCTTGAGACATTTGCCATAGAACCCGAAAATCTGATCGTTGCCTACTACGGTGATACCCGTCCGGCAGTGCCGAACACCACTGTAGAAAATCGCGCCCTGAACCGGCGGGTTGAGTTCAAACGGTTACAGCAATAAAACGGAGAATCGACATGTCAACTCTGCAGGATTTCAAAAATAAAACCGACCAGCTGGCCGGCATTCAAAGGTTTGTTGTCGTGGCCCGAGACGGGACTCTCCTCCTGCACAGTGGCCAGCAGAACAACCGCCTGGGAGATTATATTGCCTACATTGCCATTACAGCCGAGCAGCTGAGGCCGCATCTGGGATTTACCGGTCCATACCACATGATCATGGAACAATCCTCAGGAAGTCGCATCGTGGCCCTGCTTGGACAACAGATTATCGTTGGAATTGACCTTGATGCCAATATTTCCCCGGCGATCGTCATTGATCAACTTACCCCGGTGGTTGATCAGATCACACTATGAGAGGTCGTTATGCAAACTTTTCTGGATGAAATAAAAGCGACACCCGGAGTCCTTGGATCCTCTATTTATACGAGTAAAAAAGGGATTCTTGCCACCAACCTGCCGGAAATCTTTAAAACCGCTACCCAGAAACGTATCGGCAGCATTTTGCAGCGGATATTCAAACTGAATGAAACAGTTAAACTGGACGTGAATTCCTTCGAGATTCTGTATGACGAAGCTCTTCTGTTAGTCAAACGACTCTGCAATGATTCAGCACTGATTATTATCTGCGAGCCCGATGCAAAAGTTCATCTGATCAATATGACTGTCAGTATGTTAACAACTGAAATGCTCAACAGCATGGAAGACTGCGAACAGATTCCGGTACCACAGCCGCCACAGGATCCGGAATCTCTCCTTGAAGGACCTCTTTCTGGAGAACTGAAACTGATAAAAAAGGCTCTGGCACGATGTATTGGTCCGGTGGCCGGAATCACATTGAAAAAATCGCTGCGAGAGTGGGCAAAAGAAGGACGCCCCGAAAAAGCAAACCTGAAAAATCTGATTGAAACCCTACTTCCGGAAATTGACGATAACGCGGCAAGGCAAGGCTTTCTTGATGAACTCAAGGCACTCATCTGAGTCCCTCTGCCGCGGAAGCTATCACATTCAGCAGCATCCTTTTTTTCAGGCGGGTGGGGGAAACCTGGTTCAGACCGAAATGATCCCGATTGTTTTCTGATCGTTTTTAGCGTTGCGTTGTTGCCAGTTTCAGTGCCAGGCCCAAAAAAATTGTCCCGGCAAGTTTATTCAGAACCATCTGAACCCGTGGCGACCGGTTCAACCATTCTCCCAGAAAGCCGGCAAGGACAGCAATCCCGCCAAAAACAATAATTGTTGCCCCAATAAAGACACCCCCAAGCAGCAGAATCTGGATCGTCACAGAACCCCTTTCGGGATCGGTAAACTGGGGCAGAAACGCGAGAAAAAAAATAGAAACCTTCGGATTGGTCACATTCATGATAATCCCGCGCAGATACAGCTTTCCATGGTCAGTAGCAATTTCGCCGGAGGCTTCCCCAATGTTCTCGACAGGGGCACGAAACATCTGCCAGGCCAGATAGACAAGGTAGGCGGCACCGATATATTTGAGGACCGTAAATGCAAGAGCTGATGTCTGAAAAATTGCGGCAACCCCCAAAGCAACTGCAGTGCTGTGACCAATCAACCCGGTACAGAGCCCCATGACAACAGCCAGACCCGCACCCTTTCCCTGAACCGCCGACTGGGTCAGGACAAAAACATTATCGGGCCCGGGGACCAGAGCCAGCACGACCGCTGCAGTCAAAAAAGTGGCTAACGTCTCAATCGGCAACATTGTCGTCCTACAATCCCATCTCTTTCTTGACCGCACCAAAGCTGTCAATCGCAAACTGTAAATCATCTTTAGTATGGGCCGCCGAGATCTGTGTTCTGATCCGTGCCGTCTCCAGCGGAACAACCGGATACGAAAAGGCGACGACGTAGACCCCTTTTTCCAGCATCCGCTCGGCAAATTCACCGGCGACAGTGGCATCATAGAGCATGACCGGAACGATCGGGTGCTCTCCGTCAATAATATCGAGCCCCTTCTCCTTCAGACCGGCCCGGAAAAAACGGGTATTCTCCTCCAGCTTATCGCGCAAAGCGGTTGAACTTTCCAGTAGCGCCAAAGCCCTGATTGCTCCGGCAACCACCGGCGGGGCAACCGTATTGGAAAACAGATAGGGGCGGGACCGCTGGCGCAGCAGCGCAACAATCTCTTTGTGCCCACTGGTAAATCCGCCACTGGCACCCCCCAGTGCCTTACCCAAGGTTCCGGTAATAATATCGATCTTCCCCAGGACATCCCGATATTCGTGGGTCCCTTTCCCGTGCGTCCCCATGAAACCGGTTGAATGGGAATCATCGACATGAACCAGCGCATTGTACCTGTTCGCCAACTGACAGATCTTGTCCAACTGGGCAACATGACCATCCATCGAAAAAACTCCGTCGGTACTGATCAACTTGAAGCGGGCATTGTTCTCATCAGCAGCAATCAGCTGTTCTTCGAGGCTGGTCATGTCGTTATTCTTGTAACGATAACGCTGCGCCTTGCAGAGCCGGATGCCGTCAATAATACTGGCATGATTTAATTCGTCGGAAATCACCGCATCCGCTTCATTCAGCAGCGTTTCATACAATCCACCGTTGGCATCAAAACAGGAAGGAAACAGGATGGTATCTTCGGTTTCGAGAAAATGGCTCAGCTTGTCCTCAAGCTCTTTATGGATCGCCTGGGTT
>CAZQFI010000369.1:0-14397 GCA_964592545.1 uncultured Geobacteraceae bacterium | reverse complement strand
GATCTATAATGACACCTACGGGTTTTCCCGTGGGGATGATGTCATTATTTTTACGGCCAATGTCATCCGCGTGGCTCTTCAACTTGGCGGCTGCGACGATTGTTTTTTGGGTCATATCGGCGGAGATGATTTTGTTTTTGTTGTACCGGTCGATACGTGCCAAACCATCGCTGATGAAATTATCCGGCGGATGAACCAGGGAATCGGAGAATTTTACAGTGAGGAAGATCGGAACCGGGGCTACGTAGTTGCAACCAACCGCGAAGGAAAAGAGATGAAGCACCCCCTGATCAGTCTCAGTATGGGTGGGGTCAACCTGACCCACCGTAAAAATCTGACCGCTCTCGAAGTGATCGATATCTGTACAGAAATGAAAAAGGCTGCGAAGGAGCAGCCCGGCAGTAATCTTCTTGTCTGTCAGCGCCAGTAGAAATCAGAAGGTTTCAAAACGCTTCATGGCAACGTTTTTACGCGTCTTTTCGGGGTCAAAACACCGACCATTCATAGTAATCCATGCCCCTTGCGGCAACAGCTGTACGGCCGTGATCGCGCTGGCAATATTGTAAATAGCATCGGTAAAGCGAAACCGTGCCGGCTGCATCGCGCCCGTCAGAACGATCGTTTTTCCGGCAATTCCGTTCAAAAATTTAGCGGTCTCAACCATTGTATCGGTGCCGTGAGTGATCACAATCTGCGTCGCAGAACTCTCCATCACACTTTTTCTGATCAATTGACGATCAGCATCGGTCAGCTCCAGGCTATCTTTACGCAACAACGGTGTCACCCGGTATTCGACCGTCAGGTTGGCATCCTGAAGAACTTCACCGATCTGCGGATCTCCGATCTCAAAGCTGCTTTTGGCGTCGAAATATACTTTGTCGATCGTGCCGCCCGTTGTGATAATTTCGATCATCGGTCTATTTTCTCCCCAAACAGCTGCAAACCTGGCTATTCATGTGGCTTGATAATCAGAGCATGACCACACAACAGCGCCTCGATAACTTTTCTCCGCCCGCTCGTCACCAATCGCTGAACTGTGCCTCGGGAGATTCCCATCAGTTCCCCGGCTTCTGCCTGGGTCAGGGCATCACGGTCACAGAGCGAAATGGCTTCGAGTTCATCGCCATCAAGCTCGATAACCTGAAGATTGGACAGCGGGGTTCCCGCCGGTTTAAACGTCAGATCTGTCGGTCTCCGACTCGGACAGCAGTTTCTTGGTTTTCTTGGTCTGGGTGACATCGTTATCTTTATCCGTGAGTCGTTTATTCTTGCGGGACATCCGACCACACAAAATAAGTGGTTGGCAGATGTACAGGTTCACTCTTTAGTCGATCGGTTATTTTACCTTTGGAGCGTTGGAGGCTACCATATTTTGTGCATATGCACAACGACAAACCTTTCCTGCTGATGAACCCAAAAGTGAAAAATTTCATAACGAGAGAATGATATTAAATCTGTTTCCAGCTATGCTCAAGGTTCTATTTCTAAGAGAACCATAACGAGAAAACTATTGCTTTTTTTCTCGTTTTGCAAAATTATATAACTCTATTTCATGATATGTTTGACTGCCGTTGTTGGTGGAGGAAAAAACGCTGGAGACCTGAGGAAAAACATCACCGCCAGAATCCGGTTGTGACCGGCCGGCGGTTTTTTAATTTTCAATCTGTCGTCATTGTAAAACCCCATTCTATCACCCCTAAAAGGAGGTACCATGAAACGACTATCGACCATTCTGTTGATGACCGGCCTTGCCCTGTTGCTGGCAATTCCGGCGATGGCAACACAAACCATCAAGATCGGTTTTAACATCCCGCTGACCGGTGACATACCTGAAGTTGGCGAAGGCTCAAAAAACGCTGCCGAGATGTACCTTGCTGATATCAACGGTGCCGGTGGCCTTGAAGTTGGTGGCAAAAAATACAAGCTCGAATTCGTCTACATGGATAACGAATCCAAGGCTGACTCTGCTGTCAATGCGGCACTCAAACTGATTGAGCAGGAAGAAGTCGTCGCAATTATCGGTCCCAACTCCTCCAAACAGGCCGTGCCTGCTGGAGGGACTGCCAACGAAAATCGCGTCCCAATGATCAGCCCCTGGTCGACCAACCCTGCAACCACACTGGATCGCCCCTGGGTTTTCCGTGCTGCCTTCCTCGACCCCTTCCAGGGACCGGTCATTGCTGACTTTGCCGCCAAGAAATTTGGGGCCAAGACCGCTGCTGTCCTCTACGACGTTGAGAACGACTATTCTGTTGGTCTGGCAGAAGTCTTTAAATCAGCCTGGGAATCCAAAGGGCTCGGCTCGGTCGTCGCCTACGAATCAAATGGCACCAAGGATCAGGATTACTCTGCCCAGCTGACCACCATCATTGCCACCAAACCTGACTTCATCTTTGTCCCGGAAAACTACAATCAGGTCGCCCTGATTATACCGCAGGCACGTGACCTTGGTTACAAGGGTCCGTTCATGGGTTCCGACTCCTGGGGCACCCCGGATCTGGTCAAGCTCTGTGGCGAACAGTGTAACGGTCAATATTTCTCAACCCATTACGCTGCAGCCGGTGCCAAAGGTGCAACCAAAGTCTTTATCGACCGCTACATGGCAAAATACGGTGCCGAACCAGCTGACTACGCTGCCCTGACCTGGGACTCCATTGGTCTGATGGTGGAAGGTATCAAGAACGCCGGTAAGGTGTACTCCAGCCCGCGTAAAATGCGCAAAGCCATCCGTGACGGCCTGGCAGCCATCAAGACGTTTGACGGCATCACCGGTTCGTCCAAGTTTGATGAGCAGGGTGACCCGATCAAGTGTGCTGTTGTCGTTAAAATCTCCGACACCGGAACATTTGTTTTCGAAGAGTCCGTCTGTCCATAATTAAATCAACGAAATAGATCGAAACAGAGCGGGGGTTCTTGGATCCCCGCTTTGCTATGCCCCAAACGTTTCGCCTAAGCGACCGTACAACTTTAACGTTTTATAAGGAAAAAACTCTGTGGATTTCATTATTCAGAATATCCTGAATGCGATGCAATGGGGGAGCTTTTACGCCCTTATTGCTCTCGGCTACACTCTGGTTTACGGAGTGCTGCGTCTGATCAACTTCGCCCATGGCGATATTTTTATGGTCGGAGCCTATATCTCTTTTTTCGTGGCAAGTTTCCTTATTGGCCCGATCGCTGGGATTTCCCCGTTCATGGCCTTTGCCATCACTGTTCCCCTGACCATGGTTCTCACCTCATTGGTCGGCGTAACGTTGGAGCGCATTGCTTACCGCCCCCTCCGACGCAAAGGGGCGCACCGGCTCTACGTTGTCATTACTGCGCTGATGGCTGGTCTGGTTCTCGAATATTCGAACCTGGCTGTGCTTGGCGCCAGCCGCCTGAAGTTCCCGGAATTGATTGAAAAACAGATCTGGCACGTCGGTGGCGTCACCCTGACCAACCTCAAGGTTATGGTCATCGTGGCCGCCATTGTGGTCTTCCTGTTTTTGCAGTGGGTGGTGACCCGGACACGGGTCGGGATGGCAATGCGAGCTATCTCTTATGATAAATTTGCAATCCCGCTGATGGGTATCCCCATCGACAGAATTATCGTCGTGACCTTTGTCCTCGGCTCGGGTTTTGCCGGTCTTGCCGGACTCCTGTTCGCCATGAGCTACCCGGTTCTGGAACCGTTCATGGGGATGTTGATTGGCTGGAAGGCTTTTATCGCCGCTGTCGTTGGCGGCATCGGTGATATTAAGGGGGCATTCGTTGGTGGATTCCTGCTTGGCTTCATCGAGGTCGGCGTTGTCTCGGTCTTTCCCTCGTCCTACAGAGACCTCTTCGCCTTCACCATTCTGCTGCTGATTCTGTGGGTGAAGCCCTCCGGGCTGTTCGGCATCCCTCAGTCGACCAAGATATAGGTTGGGAGATAATTGATATGAAAAAATACACTCTCAACATCCTGCTGGTCGCCTTGGCGATAGGACTGCTGTTCGCTGCACATTTCCGCATGATCGATGGCTACATCCAGATTGTCGTCATGACCATCGGCATCAATATCATGATGTCAACCAGCCTCAACCTAGTGAATGGCAACATGGGTGAATTTACCTGTGGCCATGCAGCTTTTATGTGCATCGGCGCCTATATTTCATCGATCCTGTCGGTGTTCTGTTTTGGTACCCACTTCGGCGAACCACTGCTGCCTGCGGCCTCGGTTGTGATTGTTTTCCCCATCATCCTGCTGATCGGCGGGGTTGTGGCGGCCGTATCCTCGCTATTGGTATCAATCCCCTCGTTCAAAACCCGCGATGATTATCTGGCCATTATTTCCATTGCCGTCAATTACATGATCATATCAGCCATCCAGAACATGGACTTTATCGGCGGGTCACGTGGTTTTCAGGGGATGAAGGATACCGTCTGGGCGATGATTGATATTTTTGATGGTCCCTGGATGCTCTTCTGGGTCATCAACTTCACCATCCTCACGGTCTGGGTGATTCGACGCTTCATCTCCTCTACCTACGGCAAGGGGGTCAACGCCATCTGCCAGGACGAAGTCGCGGCAGAAATTATGAGCGTTAACACCAACAAGATCAAAATCATCAATTTTATGCTTGCCGCGGGATTGGCAGGATGTGCCGGCGGCCTTTACGCCCACATCGTTGGTTATGTGAACCCGCAGTCCTTCAATATCCTCAAATCGACGGAAGCCCTGGTCATGGTCTATCTTGGCGGGATGGGGTCTTTGTCCGGGGCCATTTTGGCTGCGATCATTTTTACCGGGCTGCTGGAAGTGCTCCGTTCACAAGCGATCATCGATGCTTTGGTCTCACCAATCACCTTTATGTTTCCCGACTGGGAACCTTCGGCAGGTGTCATCAAATGGGTCATAATCCCGTTACTGCTGATCATTGTCATGCAGTTCCGTCCCGAAGGGATCATGGGCAACCGGGAACTGGGAGATGTGTTCCCCAAGCTGAAGAAATTTTACAGGTTTAAATGATGACACAAACACAAATACATACAGATCCGACACCGGTCCTTGAAGTGCGTGACTTGACCCAACGCTTTGGTGGTTTGACTGCGGTCAAAGATTTCAATGTCAAACTGATGCCGGGAGAGCTCTCCGGACTGATCGGTCCCAATGGCGCGGGAAAGACAACGATCTTTAACCTGGTCAGCGGTTTCTATCAACCAACCGAAGGGCAAATTCTTGTTGATGGCACCCCGACGGCCGGACTCAAACCGCATAAAGTCACAGCTCTCGGTGCTGCTCGAACGTTCCAGAATATCCGGCTCTGGAACGATATGACGGTGCTTGATAATATCCGCGTGGCACAGCACTATCAACTCGGCTACGGTTTTTTTCATGCCGTTGTCCGCAGCAAACACTATCAGGCGAGAGAGGACCAGGTCGCTAAAGAGGCTGCAGAACTGCTCGATGTCTTCGATCTGAAACGTTTTGCTGATGAGCTGCCCAAAAACCTGCCCTACGGCACCCAGCGTAAGCTGGAGATTGCACGCGCGCTATCAAGCCACCCGAAACTGTTACTGCTTGACGAACCGGCGGCCGGGCTCAACTCAGCCGATGCAAAGGACTTAATCCGCCTGATCCGGTGGATTCATGAAACCTTCGATGTCACCATCTGGATGATTGAACACCATATGGATGTCATGATGGAGCTCTGTACCCAGATCAAGGTTATCGATTTTGGAGAGACCATAGCTGAAGGGAGCGCAGAACATGTACGTAACCATCCAGCCGTTATGTCTGCTTATCTGGGAGATGAAAATATCTGATGTTATTGTCAGTCGAAAATCTTGAAGTTAAATATGGAAATATCCAGGCCCTGCATGGAATCAGCTTCCACATCAATGAAGGGGAGATTGTCACCCTGATCGGTGCAAACGGTGCGGGAAAAACGACCACCCTCTACTCCATCACCCGGTTACCACCTCCAGAAGCTCCGCGAGTGGTCGGGGGAGATATAAAATTTCAGGGGGAGTCGATCCTTAAAACCCCGCCAAGTGACATCGTCAAAAAACTGCATCTCGGCCTCTCCCCGGAAGGGCGGCGGATCTTTGGCAACCTGACCGTTCTGGAAAATTTGAAGCTGGCAACCTATGCCCGTGAAAAAGGGGTTGATCTGGGGAAGGAATACGACTACATCTTTGATCTTTTTCCCCGCTTGAAAGAACGGCGCGATCAGCGCAGTGAATCGCTCAGTGGTGGTGAACAGCAGATGCTCGCTGTCGGTCGCGCATTGATGACCGGCTGCAAAATTCTCCTGCTGGATGAACCCAGCATGGGGTTGGCTCCTGTCCTGAAATATGAGATGTTCCGCAAGCTCAAGCAGCTCAATGAGGATGGGATGACGATTCTCCTGGTAGAACAGAACGCAAATCTGGCTCTGAAGCTCGCCCATCGCGGTTACGTTATGGATACAGGAAATATCGTCGCAGAAGGAACAGGTGAAGAGTTACTGAACAATCCAGAGGTCAAAAAAGCCTATCTGGGCGGTTAAACAAAAAACTGGGGCCCCTATTTTCAACAGGGGCCCCAGCATACCTAACATCTATTCAGGATGTTAATCCGCTATTCCTCTTCCGGAATTTCCCGCGGATCGGTCATGTTCTCAGGACGCAGCATATCGTCAAGCGCTTCCTGTGAGAGGAGATTCTTCTCAAGGACCAGAGTATAAACACTCCCACCCGTTTTGAGTGCTTCCTTGGCAATTGCCGCAGATTGCTCATAACCGATAACAGGAACCAGTGCCGTCACTAAACCGATACTGTTTTCAACGTAGTTCCGGCAGACATCCCGGTTCGCTTCAATTCCGACAATACAACGCGAGGTCAAAGTAACGCAGGCGTTCTTCAGAATCATCATCCCATGCAGCAGATCAAAAGCAATGATCGGCTCTGCCATACACAGTTCAAGCTCACTCGATTCAGCAGCCATCGAAACAACGGCATCGTAACCAATCACCTGGAAGCAGATCTGATTGACCACCTCAGGGATAGCGGGATTAACCTTGCCGGGCATGATTGACGATCCCGGCTGCATCGGAGGAAGATTGATCTCATTGAGTCCGCAACGCGGCCCCGAAGAAAGCCAGCGCAGGTCATTACAGATTTTTGAAATCTGCACGGCGGCACGCTTGAGAGTTGCCGACATCTGAACAAATATCCCGGCATTCTGAGTTGCTTCAACCAGATTCCCGGCCCGATGGAGATCAAAACCACTCACTTCAGAAAGTTTTTTTGTCACCAGATTGGCATACCCCGGAGGACTGTTGATCCCGGTTCCGATGGCAGTTGCACCCATATTAATCGCATGAAACTCTTTGGCCGCACCTTCAATTGCAGCCATGGCACTGCCAACCATGACAGAATAGGCACTAAATTCCTGACCAAGAGTCATCGGAACCGCATCCTGATTCTCGGTACGTCCCATCTTCAACACATCACTGAACTCTTCGGCCTTCACTTCCAGCGCCTTCTTCAGTTCTCCCATCGCTCCGGCCAGTTCACGGTGCGACAACAGCGTCGCCAGTTTGATCGATGTGGGATAGGCATCATTGGTTGACTGGGCACGGTTGACATGATCATTGGGGTGCAAATGCTCATATTCACCTTTGTTGTACCCCATAAGCTCAAGGCCACGGTTGGCGATCACCTCGTTAGCATTCATATTGGTGGATGTTCCGGCCCCACCCTGAAACATATCGACGGTGAAATTCTCATGCAGCTTCCCGTCCAGCAGCTCATCACAGACGGCACAAATCGCATCTGCCTTGTCTTGATCAAGGGCACCAAGCTCACTATTCGCCTGAGCAGCAGCCTTTTTGGTCATCGCCAGACCGGAAATAAAGTGTTCAAAATTACTCACAGAAATTCCCGAAATGGAGAAGTTTTCCATAGCCCGCTGGGTTTGAACTCCATAGTAAACCTGAGCGGGAACTTCCCGCTGCCCCAGTGAGTCATGCTCCAAACGGAACCCGGCATCAACAGAGGCTTCTTTATCACCGCTGTAAATCTGATCTGAAAGATTCCCCATACGGCGACTGATGCCGACGGCAACCCGGGCAACGATCCGGTAGAAAATATCCGGATGTGCTTCACAATAAGCCGTAATTTTTTCTTTGGAAATCTGCCAGACCGTCGCGCCACGCCGCGTGTAAGCTCCGGTACTGTGGGGGTCGTCCCCCAGGAAAGCGCCCTCACTGAGGAGAGTCCCGGCAATCAGTGAACCGACATGCCTTGAAGATCCATGCAGCCCCCGGACCAGCTCAACATCACCGTCCAGGATCATGCCGGCCCACTCTCGCGGTGTCGACTCGTGGAAAAGCCATTCATTCGCCTGATACTCTTTTCTTTCTCCTTCGGCAAAGAAGGCGCTGAGATCGTCCTCACTTATCCCCGATGCCAGGGATGCCTGTTTTATAATCTGTTCTTCATTGATCATGGTGTAACTCCTTTTTTATACAACGGTTGCGGTAAATCGTATTTAGAGAAAAAGACCGCCAAATACAAAACCTAAAATAACGGCAAAAGTAATCGTCAAAGTTCCAGGGACGATGAAAGAGTGGTTCAAAACATATTTTCCAATTCTGGTTGATCCGGTATCGTCAAATTCGACCGAAGCCAGAAGGGTTGGATAGGTTGGTAAAACAAACAGCGCACAGACAGCGGGAAAAGCGGCGATTGCCGCAGCGGGGCTGACACCCAAGGACAAAGCAACAGGCATCAGAGCCTTGGTGGTTGCAGCCTGAGAATAGAGAAGCATGGAGCCGAAAAAGAGCGCGACAGCCAGAAGCCAGGGCTTGGACTCAAGGATTGTCCCGGCAAGGACATTAATCTGCTCCAGGTGAGCTGTGACGAAAGTGGTTCCCAACCAGGCAACACCGAGGACACAGATACAGGAGCTCATTCCCGATTTAAACGTCGCCGCATTAAGAATATTTTTTGCTTCAACCTTGCAGAAGAAGGTAATTAAGGCTGCAGCAGCCAGCATAAACGTGATAATCGCATGGTCCCTGCCAATCACCGGATTTTTGATCAGACCGGCTGTCGGACTGATTGCCGTGGCATAGAAAAGGACACAAATAAGTGCAAGGCCAAAAATCAGGACGGATCTTTTAGCTTCAGGGGGAAGTTCTTCATTTTCATCGAACTTGGAAGATGCTGAAACCTGCCCCTTTGCCAGCCGCTCCTGGTAGATGGGATCATCCTTCAACTCCTTGCCAAGAAAGTTGGTGACAAACGCCCCCAGCATAACCGCGATAAAAGTGCTGGGGATAATAACCATCAGCAACTGCAGGTAATCGATACCAAGTTTTTCCAGCGCACCGGAGAAAAAAACCACCGCTGCGGAAATGGGCGACGCCGTAATCGCAATCTGTGATGCAACCGTGGAAATAGCCAGCGGACGGGACGGTCTGACTCCGGCACTTTTAGCCACCTCGGCAATGACCGGCAGTGTCGAAAAGGCGGTCAGGCCGGTTCCGGCAAACATGGTCATCGAATAGGTCACGATCGGCGCAACAAAGGTAATATACTGGGGTTTGCTTTTTAATACCCGGGTCGCGATCTGCACCAGATAGTCAAGTCCTCCGGCAACCTGCATTGCAGCAATTGCAGAAATGACTCCCATAATGATAAGGATGACATCAACCGGGATGGTCCCCGGTTTCAGCCCGAACACAAGACCGAGCACCAGCACGCCGAAACCACCGGCAAAACCGATCCCGATACTTCCCAAACGTGCCCCGAACCAGATAAAAACCAGCACGACTAGCAGTTCAACAATCCACATACCCTATCTCCTTATTGACACCTGTGTCATTTTTCAGATTGGTTAAGCTCCACGAAGAGAGCATTTCAGGGAAGTTGATAGTTCCCTTTTAAATCAAGGGTCTGCCCCACAACAGTCGATTTGCCATTCTCTTTCTGGAAGGAGAGTGATGCCCAGACGAAAGAGAGATCACCGCTGACCCCCTGCAACCGGTCACTCCCGCCGACAATTGTTCCCGTGACCTCCCCCCCTTCATGAAGCGGTTTGCTTTTCAGGGAGATATAAATCTGGGAGCCATTGAGATCTTTCCAGACACAGCGTGCAACCGCACCGGTCATAGAATCTGAAAAACCGACACAATCGGACCAATAGTCCTTCTTCTTCCCCAGCTTATCCTTCAGACTGACATGGCCGGACAGCTCAAAGGTGTATATTTCTCTGTCGGGGCTGAAAGGGAATTCTTCACGACTGCCGTTGGCAACCCAGGTTCCACTGAACTCACCAGAGGTTGCCGCGGTGCCTGCTGCAGGCAGGCTCGTAACAAGAAAAGTGACAACGACGCAGAGCACCAACAGACCCCGTTTGTTCATAAACCGACAACTGGTCATTATTTCCTCCATTACCATTTCGCTATCTTGCCCAAGGTCATCCACAGCAAAATAATCTATCAAAACATGACCATTATAGTTATTTTTTGGAGCTGTGTCTATGACCCATCTGTTAATACTTAACTGTATCGGGTTATTGACCGTGGTCAAGTCGCATAATGAATTTTTATCTGAAATTTAGTGTTATAAAATAACGTGTTAGCGGGAGGGGTTTTGCTCTAAAAAACGCAGGAAAGGGAATAAAAAGGGCGAAGGTGTCCAGTGTAACACCTCCGCCCTGCTCTTTTTCTGGAAAAAAAGTCGACCGATAATTAATTCAGTGCTGCAATTGCAGTCGCAATTTCATGGCTCAATTGAGCAACCAGCTGACTCTCTGCAGTAATAAGAGCAGCGTAAGTTTCTCCATCCAGGGAACGTCGATACTCACTTTTCCCCCCGGCGAGGACTTTTTTGCCACTGCTGTCGGCAACAACCCAGTGGGCACCGAGAACCGCATCACCGTCCAACGCTCCATCCAGTCGAGTCACATCAACCATAACCCTGTAGGTTGGTTGAAAATGTGGCAACCAGGGGAAGAATCCGAGATCTGTTACCCCCAGCAACTGACTGAGGTTTTCCCCCAGAACAAAACTCAGGTCTTTTTCCAGAGTCCCCGCCCACCGGTTAAATTCATCAAACGCATAGAGGTTTCCGTGCTGCCGGGTTGCGATCTGCGCCCGTTTTAAACTGTCCGGAATCGTCACAGGGCCGACCCCCAGCTTAACCTCCGGAAGGGTTGCAATCGCCTGTCCCACTTCCAGCTGTTGCGCCGTCAGCAGGCTGTAATAAGAAACATTGGAGGAGCCTCCCCCGAGACAACCGGAGAGGAGAACAACAGCGGTGCATACAGCAACCCAACGGCTACCTCGGAAAATAATCTGCTTCATCATTTCTTGCCTCCTCTTTTACCAAAAATCAATGCATCCGGATCTTTTTCAAGGTATTCAAGCAGCGACCGCAATGAACGCAAGGTTAAAGACAGCTCGTCGGTGACCGCCTTGGCATTATGATTAAATGTAGAGTCCGGACCGTATGCTGTATTGATTCCGTTGATGGTTGTCTCCAGGCCACCGAGGGCATCATTAACTTTCGGCATCGTCTCCTCGTTGATATTATTGGACAGCGCCTTCAGTTCATTGAGGGTTTGAGTTAACGATTCGATAGCGACATTCAGGTTGTTCCCCATCTCAGTAATCGGGATATCATCAACCTTCTGCAGGATATCATTGATATTCTGTCCCATTTCATTCAACGGGAGAGCTTCGATCTTCTTCAGGATATTATCGACCCGCTGGCTGATCCGCTCAAGAGGAGCAGCAACCGTCGGGAAAACCGGATAAGCCCCTTCCGTGATGATCTTTGCCGGCGGGGCATCCGGATAATAGTCAAGATCAATGTAGAGTTTACCGGTCAATAAATTTCCCGTCTTCAACTGTGCCCGGAAACCGCTTTCAACCAGCTTTTCGGTCTGGAAAAGGAGGGCGATCTCGCCCCTTTTCACCCCGTTCTGCAGTTTCCTTTCCAAACTCTCACTCTCAAGAACCTCACCATCAGCAGAAATCATTCCTGCCAGGCGCTCAGGCTCAATGCTGACCAGAACCGGAATAAGAAATTTCTGAACCTTCTCGTTGAAGACCAGTTTGGTACTGAGGACTTCACCAATCTTGACCCCCATGATTTCAACCGGAGCTCCCGGTGAAAGACCACGAATGCTCTGGTCAAAGTACATCAGATAATAACGCTTGATCGTGTAAACCTCTTCGGTGCTGCTTTCCCGGTTCGGGTAAAGAGAGAACACCGTTCCATCTTTCGCCGCCTCCCCCGGAAGGTTCCCGACAGGCAGGCCAAATGCGACACCACCACTCATAATTGAAACCAGAGACTGCGTATCGACCGTGATTCCATTGGCGTCCATAGTAAAATCAAAACCGCTGACAGACCAGAAACGGGTATTCTGCAGAACTTTTTCGTGATAGGGGGCCTTGATAAAAACATTAAGGAGAATCGCTTCGGCATCCTTGTCAAAGTGATATGCGACCACCTGCCCCACCTTGATTCCGCGATAGTAAATGGGAGAACCCAGATCGAGAGAATCGAGTTGATCGGCCTTCAGAATAAAATTCCCCCCGGGAAGCCCCTTTGTCAGGATCGGCGGAGTCTCCAGCCCGGTAAAGGCGTCCTGCTCGCGTCCTTCAGTCGATGGGTCAATCCCGATATATGCACCGGAGAAAAGGGTTCCAAGCCCGGAGACCTCTCCCGCGCCAATTCTGGCCCGGACAACCCAGAAACGGGTTTTCTCTGTCAAAAAACTTCCGGCATCTCTGGTCAATTCAGCAGTGACGACAACTTTGGAGAAGTCATCACTCAAATCAACTCCTGTCACCTCACCGACGACAACATCTTTATATTTAATTTTGGTCTTTCCCGCGACAAGACCGTCCGCATTTTTAAATGTGATCGTAATCGTTGGCCCTTTTGTTGACTGCGCTTTAAAGATCAATCCGCCACCGATCAGCAGTGCAATAATCGGAACAACCCAGATGATCGAAAAGCTGTGCCGGGTCTGTACCTGTGCCTCAGGGGCCGATTCGGCATGCTTCAATTCACGATTTTCTTCACTCATGTTTTTCCTCCACAACATCCCATATCAACCGGGGATCAAAACTCTCAGCTGCAAGCATGGTTGCAATAACGACTAAGGCAAAGTACAGCACCGCCGGCCCGGCGCTTATTTCAGCCAGGACTCCCAGCTGAACCAGAGCAATCAGAATGCTCACCACATAGACATCAAGCATCGACCAGCGTCCAACCGCTTCGGTAAGCCGATACAGCTTGGTCAGATTTTTGGGCTGTCTGACCAATTTGAACTGCACCGAAATCAGTAGATAGATAAGAATCATAAACTTCATAAACGGAACAAAAATACTCGCAACAAAAATAACCAGCCCAATCTCCCAGGAACCGCTGTGGAGAAAATAAATGACTCCACTCATAATGGTGTCGGCCTGAACGCTGCCCACAGCTGAGGTGACCGTCATCGGCAGAACATTTGCCGGGATATAAAAGATCATCGCTGCCAACAGCAGTGCCCAGGTTCGTGCCAGGCTGTTCGGCTTCCGCTGGTGCAGTTCGCTGCCGCAGCGCGGGCAATAAACAAGCTGCGACGCATCGGCGTCAGGCCAGCGACTGAGAAGGTGGCAGTCGTGACAACTGACCAGCCCCATGCTTTTTGCCGAACCATATTTCCCGCTCACAAGTCTCTCTCCAGCCGCTCCCAGACCATATGCTGGTCAACTGAAGACAACGCAAAAGTCAGGACAAAGATCAGGATACCGAAAGCAATCACAGCAAGGCCCGGAACAATCGTCGCCATCTTTGCCAGCTTAACAATGGAGACCAGAATCCCGAGCATATAGATCTCCATCATACTCCACGGCTTGATCTGGCCGAGCAACCGAAAAACCGGAACAGCAAATCGGCTTTTTAAATTAAATTTGAGCGGAATAAAAATGTAAAGAAGACTGAGTAATTGTAGCAGCGGCAAGATAACGCAGGTCAGCAGCACCAGCGTGGCAAGAAGAATAATTTTCTGATTGAAAAGCTGCTCCACTCCACTCAGGAGACTGGTCTGCTGAACAATTGAACCGCTTTTCATCGCCAGAAACGGGTAGGACACAGCAATAGAATAAAGAACCAGTCCGGCAAACGTCCAGGCGAGGGTACGGTCAATACTATTTCTTCTGGTACGAAACAGCACCGATCCGCAACGGACACAACGTGCAGCAGCCCGCTCCGGCATGGGGGGGATATCGTGAACCAGGTCGCATTCATGACAAGCTATTTTGTGCATATTTTCTCAGCAGTTGGGTGGAAAAGTATAGTCTAAAATAACACCTCTTCACCCCAAGAACAACCCTTTTTAAACGCTGTTCTAATTTCGTAAAAATCTCAGGATGAGCATTG
>CAZQFI010000368.1:0-3341 GCA_964592545.1 uncultured Geobacteraceae bacterium | reverse complement strand
GCCAGTTTTTTTATAAGGGCACGCTTAAGACGAGTATTGGGAGGATGCACCCGCCAATCACGACAAAAATCTTCCAGACTTTCGGTCTGGACCAAATCTTCTGTGATAATAAATGATTGTCGAAGAGCAGGACTGCGTCCCTGCTCCCCATAACCAACCAGAGTCATTGTGGAAACACCAAGCTCTTCCAGTTTTCTGATCGCTTTCCACTCATTGGATGCTGACAAAACAGGCGGTTTACGTAGTGAGAGGAGACTTTTGATGATTCGGGACCAACCAATCCCGGAGTAAATCTTGGCAAAATAACTCTTCCCCAACATCTCAAAGCGAAGCGTCCTGCGACCATCCATATTGCGGAACTCTTCACCCTGCAAAGACAGAACAGTTTCAAACAGGTCTTTATTTTGCCATTCCTGTTTCCATTTGTCGGGAAGAACTATCATGACACGACCTGCTCAATGATATCGACTGCCCGTTGCGGCATACTGAAAACATCATTCTCTCTGATATATTTTTCGGCATTCTCCCGCCAAACACCACGCTGCGGGGAAACCAGCATTTCGGCCAAAGCAGTATTCATTTCGTGTTGGGAAAAAGGCTCGGAGAGAACTCTCCCACAGTGAGCTTGATCCACGTAAAAGCTGTATCCACAAGTCTTTGAAACCAATAGAGGCAGCGTTGCCGCCATCGCCTCCAAAATAACAGAGCCAGTATTCTCCCGATAGGCCGGATGCAGTAAAAGATCGGCAGAAAACAGAAGTTCTGCAACATCATCACGGCCTCCGAGAAAAAAACACTGCTTTTCAAGACCCAGGGTCCGGGCCAGGCGCAGAAAAGGCCCGGAATTATCCTGGCCAACCACATACAATTTCACCTGCTGTTTTAAAGCCTCAGGAAGTGCCGCAACGGCGCGCAAACTACGATCGAGCCCTTTAGTTTTAAACCCCGAACCGACCATCAGAAGCATATGGTCTGTTTCAGCAAGACCCAGCTCGCGACGTTTTCCCTCCCGCACCTGATTGTAGTCGTTTCCAACTAATCTATCGCGCTGGATGCCCGGAGGCAAAAGATGTATCCGCCCGGGGTCCGTTCGATAAATCTCGGAAAAAACCGTGCGCTCTGCCGGAGAAATCAGCAGGCTGTGGGTCCTGGAATCGGCGCCGAAGACAGCCAATTCACTCTTCAGGAAGCTGCGGGTTCGCCTGGAGCAGCGATAAAAAAAACTCCGGGTTCTCACCTTGGCAGCAAAACAGGGATCCGCCGCATAGTAAAGATCGAGACAGGGCATCTTATTGAATCCGATAAGGGCGCTATACCCCCCGTTATGAACCTGTTGAACAACCTCATCAGCAAATAATTCGTAACGTCGATAATTCTGAAATGCCCGCTGTGGCAGCAGCAAAAGGTTCATCTCAGCAGGGATCTCTCCTTCAGCCTGAAGGGTAAAAATATCGACAGAATGGCCACGCCGCACACATTCCTCAGCAATTTTGAGGCAGTCACGCTGCAGGCCTCCATAGGGAAAATATTTGAAGAGTGCAAATGCCAATTTCATAAACTATTCTAGTTTCTGTCAGCTGAATTGTCGGACAGTGAACTCCGCAGCTGCTGACACTGATCGTCAGATAATTGCGCCGCCTGCTGGTAAACGGACCAGAATTCGTCAGCAACAGAGTGAAAAAAATCACTGTCCACCGTGTAGCGCAACATGTGACGAAAATTGCGCTGGCGTTGCTTTATACTCAATGCACGACGTGAAAAACGCATATCGGCAATATCGATCAGGCCAAGGGACAGGTCATCTGTCACAATAATATTCCCCCAGTGTAATGATCGGAACAAAATCCCTTTGTCGTGCAGCTCAGCAACAAATCTCGCCAGGCGATTGATAACCGATCCGATCCCTTTCAGCAGACAATAATCGCGCAAGGTGTCACCGGCGACAGGTTTATACCAGACCAGATCTCTTCTGGGCTGAGGACAGTGCCCGAGCTTCACAATATCCACAGTGAGGATCCCCTGCCGGGCAAGCCGTGCGGCATTAGCAGAAAAACGGCGGGCATAAGGATAAACCAGGGCGCCGGAAAAAAGTCTTTTACGGCGGAATATTTTTATTATCAGGCCATCGTCCGCCAAAAGAACTTTCTCACCGGAACCATCCTTCTCTAACACCCGGCAGGATTGAACCAATGCGGTGTAGGCGTCAGCAGAGATTTCTTCCATCACCGGTCCTCAGTAAACAATTCAGATTCAATCAAATCACAGAGGATATGGATCAGTGTCAGATGGACTTCCTGAATTCGTGGGGTTTCAGCGACAGGAACCGTGAGGGCAAGCTCAACTTTTGTTTTTTTATTGCTCCGGCCGCCACCGAGAAACGCAACAGTCCGGCACCTAATTTTTTTAGCAGCAGCCAAAGCGTCCAGAACATTGGCAGAATTACCGCTGGTCGAGATTCCGACAATAACATCACCAGGATCAGCCAGAGCCTCAACTTGACGGGAAAAAACCCGATCATACCCGAAATCGTTGGCAACTGCGGTAAGGATTGAAGTGTCGGTTGTCAACGCAATTGCCGGTAACGCTTTCCTGTTTTTGAGAAAACGCCCAACCAGTTCTGCTGCAAAATGCTGAGCATCGGCAGCGGAACCGCCATTCCCCATAACAACTATCTTGTTGCCCTGTTTCAGGGCATCACACATCAATCTGCCACAGCTCTCGATATCAGCGACCATCGATTCGGCAACCTGTTGAAAAACTGCAATATGTCGGTCAATATGCCGGTTGATTGTTTCCCGCATGAATATTATCTCCTAGTAAGTCAGTTCGACGATGGCCTGATACACGTCATCAACTGCGATCGAGGCAGCACAGGAAGTATCATTTTCACACTGTTTCAGCAAGCATCCGGCACATTCCAGCGGAGCCTGCAACCTGCGGTGGTTTTCACCAATCGGGCCGTTACGGGTAGCATCTGTCACCCGGAACAGCGAAACGGTTGATGTTCCCAAAGCAGCAGCAATGTGGACAGGCCCGGTATCGCCACCGACAACAAGATCGACCCGATCGAGGAGTGCGACCAATTCGGGCAAACTGCCCCGCGGCCAGATGATCGCTCCCCCGGCGGTCTGTTTGGAAATCGTTGTCGCCGCCTGCAGTTCCTCGTCATTTCCCCAGGTCAACAAGGGAACAAGCCTGCCGTCATCGATCAACCTGCAAGCCAGACGGCACCAGTTATCCAGACTCCATAATTTTGTCTGCCACGTTGTGCCGTAATGGAGCACCACCAAAGATTGCCGTTGAAGATCCCGTTGCTGCAATTGCTGCTCCACCCGCTTCTG
>CAZQFI010000367.1:0-7850 GCA_964592545.1 uncultured Geobacteraceae bacterium | reverse complement strand
AAGCCTTTCATTAATCCACAATCGCTGCAAAGCAGTTAAAACCAGCTTTTTTGCCGTTCTGGGCTGTAAGTTATCCACTTTATCCACAGGGTTATCCACTTTTTAGCTGTTTTTTCCCTCAATCATGGCATAAGCCGAATGATTATGAATCGATTCAAAGTTCTCACACTGCACCTTAAACCAGCGAATCTGCTCGACAGAACGAAGCTTTTCAGTGACTGCTCGCACCATATCTTCAACAAACATCGGATTATCATACGCCTGTTCAGTGACCGCTTTTTCATCCTCACGTTTCAACAGGGCATAAACGGGACAGCTGGCACACTCTTCAATCCACGCAATCAGATCTTCAAGCCAGACATGGCCCGAATAGGTGATGTGAACCGTTACGTTGCTACGCTGATTATGGGCCCCCCGGTCGCTGATCTCTTTGGAACAGGGGCACAGCGATGTGACCGGAACCTTGACCTCGAGGGAAAAATTAAAAGTGTCATCCATCGTCCCGATCATCCGGCACTGATATTCGAGCAGACTGCACGCCCCCGAAACCGGCGCCGTCTTTTTGATGAAGTAGGGGAAGTCAAACTCCAGGTGGGCACGGCTGGCCCCGAGGCGTGCTTTGATCTCAACAAGGATCGCCTCCATATTGTCGATACTGATTTCCCCATGATAACGGTTGAGAACCTCGATGAAGCGACTCATGTGGGTTCCCTTGAACTGCTCGGGCAGATCGACATACATATTGACCCATGCCACCGTATGCTGCCGCTCTTCGTGCTTGTCGAGCAGCACAATCGGGTAGCGGATGTCCTTGATGCCAACTTTATCGATAGCGATGTTGCGGGTATCGCGACTCTGCTGCAGATCGGGCATTGATGATCTAGACATAGGGAACAGGATCCTCCACTCCGGCAGCGGCAAAACCGTGCAACCGCAGACGACACGAATCACATTGTCCACACGACAGCCCTTCGGGGGTCGGATCGTAACATGAATGGGTCAGACGATAATCGACTCCCAGATCGAGCCCCTGTTGAATGATCTGGGCTTTGGTCAGATCAAGCAACGGTGCATGAATATGGTAGGGATTTCCTTCCACCCCCGCCTTGGTCGCCAGATTGGCCATCTGCTCAAACGATGCGATAAACTCGGGACGGCAATCGGGATAGCCCGAATAGTCGAGAGCGTTGACCCCGATATAAATATCGGAAGCCCCAAGAACCTCGGCCCAGCCAAGCGCAAACGAGAGAAATATCGTATTGCGGGCGGGGACATAAGTGATCGGAATTTCTCCCTCTTCGACACCCTCTTTGGGGACATCAATATCGGCGGTCAAAGCGCTTCCCCCCATCTTGCGCAGGTCAATATCGATCACCATGTGCTCCTCGGCGCCAACCTGCGGGGCATATTCACGCGCCCGTTCCAGCTCGACGGTATGGCGCTGGCCATAGGCAAAACTGAGGGCATAGGGAGCAAAACCTGCGGCCCGGGCAATCGCCATACAGGTTGTTGAATCGAGTCCGCCGCTATAAAGAACAACTGCTTTTTTCATACTTTCCTTCTTTCATCCGATCCCCCACCGATTCAATTTTTGATAATTTAATGAACAGCGAGAGAATAAGCCGATCATTTCGATGGGTCAAGCCTCCAATCGGTTGCTCCACCATCCGCCACATGGTATAAAACCTGTTGGTTTACTGACACATTCTGCGAATTTTCCACTGATGGCTGAAGTTATAAAATGAAGCGTTACCTGAAATATCTTGTTGTTGCTCTCCTCGGGATGCCGATCCTCGGAGTGGCTCTGCTGATCGGAGCCTATTTCTATGTGTCATCGACCCTTCCCAGGGTTGAAACCCTCTCCGATTACCACCCGCCGCTGATTACCCGGATTTACGCCGACGATGGAACAATTATTGCCGAATATTCACGGGAACGCCGGATTCTGGTTCCGTTTGAAAAAATTCCCAAAACCCTGGTTCAGGCCTTTGTCGCTGCCGAGGATTCCAATTTCTTTAAACACAAGGGGATCGACTTTGTTTCCATTTTTCGCGCGGCATTGAAAAATGTTAAGGCGGGAGGGATTTCCCAGGGTGGCAGCACCATCACCCAGCAGGTCGCCAAAAAACTGCTCCTCACCTCAGAGCGAACCTTTACCCGTAAATTTAAAGAGGCGATCCTCGCCTGGCGAATGGAACAGACGCTGACCAAACAGGAGATCCTCTATCTCTACCTGAATCAGATCTATCTGGGACACCGCGCCTACGGGGTCGAAGCGGCAGCAGAGAACTACTTTGATAAAAATGTTGAGGAGCTGACACTGGCGGAATCGGCCATTCTTGCCGGATTGCCCCAGGCCCCCAGCCGCTACTCCCCCTATCGCCACTACAAACGGGCAATGGAGCGCCAGAAATATGTCCTCGGACGGATGGTCAAGGAAGGCTACATTACCCCGGAAGAGTATGTTCAGGCGGCAACCGAAGCGGTTGAAATCAAACCGCGCCTGAATAATCTCCTTGATGTGACCGCCTATTTCAATGAGCAGGTGCGCCGCTATATTGAAGAGCGGTTTGGTGAAGAGATCCTCTATACCGGAGGGCTGCAGGTTGAAACCAGCATCAACCTGCCGATGCAGAAGGTCGCCCAGCTCGCCGTCAAAGAGAATCTGCGGACTCACGACAAGCGGCGGGGTTTCCGTCCCCCCGAAATAATCCTCGACAGTGAAGCCCGCGAAGCGTTCTGGGCCAAACAGGAAGAGGCGTTTGCCGAAGAACCATACAGCGTTGGCAGCTATGTTCAGGCGATCGTCACCGGACAACAGGATGACCAGCTGCTGTGCCGGATCGGTGACCGCGACGGGGTTATTTCGATCAAGGAGAGCAAGTGGGCTGCTCCCATTGAGGTTGTTGACGAAACAGCCGAACCCTCCGGAAATGTTGAAAAAGGGGAGCCGACCCGACTGCCGATCGGTTCCCAGATTGAAGTCAAAATTCTCGATCTCGAATCGACGCCGCTGACACTGAGCCTCGAACAGGAACCCCTGGCCCAGGGCGCACTGGTTGCCATTGACCCGTTTACCGGACAGATCAAAGCGATGGTTGGTGGCTACGATTTCAAGGCGAGCCAGTTTAACCGGGCAATCCAGGCAAAACGGCTCCCCGGCTCGGCAATCAAGCCGATTATTTATGCTGCCGCCCTCGACCGCGGCTACACCCCGGCCAGCATTATCCTCGATACGCCGATCATTTTTGAAAACAAACAGAAAGAGACCGGGAAGCTCAAAGAGTGGAAACCGCGAAATTACGAAGAAAAATTTTACGGCCCGACCCGCTTTCGCTATGCCCTTGCCCATTCGCGGAACGTTGTCACAATCAAGATTCTTGAAGATATCGGTGTCAACTATGCAGCCAATTACGCCCAGAAGCTCGGGCTGGAGACTCCGCTGCAGCGCGACCTGTCGATGGCGCTCGGCTCGACAGCTGTTACTCCGCTGGAAATGTTGACAACCTACACGGTCTTTGCCAACGGTGGAATTCTCATTCCACCAACCTATATTACCCGGATTCGCGACCGCGACGGCCGGATTCTCGAGTCGATTGATCCCGCCGATTTTGTCAACGGCATGGCAGAAGATCAGCGGCTGATCCGTAAACCGCCCCACCGGGTAATTTCTCCCGAAACGGCTTATCTGATCACCAATATCATGGAGAGTGTTGTCAGAGAGGGAACGGGCTGGCGCGCGAAAAAGATCGGTCGCCCTTCCGCAGGGAAAACCGGGACCACCAACGACCTGAAGGATGCCTGGTACATTGGATTTATCCCGCAGCTCGCCTGTGTTTCGTGGGTTGGCTACGATCAGGAACGGCCCTTGGGGAAAAGCGAAACGGGATCGCGGGCAGCGGCCCCCGCCTGGGTCCGGTTCATGAAAGAAGCGGTGAAACAGTATCCGGTCAAAAATTTCTACATTCCCGATACCATCGAGTTTCGCCCCATCGATAAAAAAACCGGGTTATTACTGCCCGAAGACGACAAAAACGCCTATTACGAGGTCTTTGCGCCGGGAACGGCACCCACCCAGATGAGTCAGACCGAGAAGCCCAAGCCCGCGGATTTCTTCCGGCTCGATATGGAAGGGGGATAACTCCCCCCGGCAGGATGAAAAACATGTTCGAGGCTGCGAGGGCCGGGCGAACATTGCCGAAACAAGACAAGATTGTTTTAACCGCCGACTAGAGATCATTCAGCAGCTGATAATATTCCTGCAGGTTGTGGATTGAGACCATGGTGACCCGGTAAAGCAACCAGCTTAAAACAAGGATGACAATCGTCAGCCCAATCTTCCAGGCCAGCGAGGTCTGTGGTCGCCACCAGATCAGTGGCAGGGCCAGCGGCCCGACACTACACAGAGCAAAAACGATAAATGTGGTGCGAAAATACCACGGTGGTTTTTCCTCCCCCGATGAGGGTGGTCTGGAGTCGTCCAAAAATTCCCCACAGTGTTTGCACTTGATCGCAGCATCCTGAATCTCTTCGGCACAAAACGGACAGGTTTTCATCGTCACTCCCAGTCAGCGTGGAGAGCCAAGATCCGACTCCTTGGTTTTCATCAGTTCACGCCAGGTATTTCTTTCCAGAAAAGATCCGGCAACGTGCTCCTCCATGGTCAGAAACATCTGCCATGGAATTGACATACTCATAATATCCTCCCCGAACTGTCGCCGCAAATAAAACCGGGCCGATAAATCCATTGGGCCTCCAAACCATCGGACAGGGGAGGAATGACCGGACATCCGGTCATTCCATGTCAACCTTGCGGGCCTGAAAAACCGCGAGAAGACGTTTGGCGAAAAGGGGAAAAACTCCCAACAGAACAAATGAGATAAGCAGCCCGGGAGAAAGAATTCCCCCGGCACTTTCGAGCTGCCCGAGCTGGGTTCCGGCATTCACATAGACAATTGTTCCGGCCAGCATCCCGAGTTGGCTGACAATATAATACTGGCGCGTTTTGAGTGGCGTCAGACCCATCACCAGGTTGATCATAAAAAATGGGAAGAGGGGAACCAGCCGGAGAGAAAACAGATAAAAAGCCCCGTCTTTCTCGATTCCCTCATTGACCGCCTTCAGTTTATCTCCAAACCTCTTCTGAACCCAGTCACGCAGAAGAAAACGTGACGCAAGAAAAGCCAGGGTCGCACCGATACTGCTGGCAAAGCTGACAACAATCAAAGCGGTCCATAGGCCAAACAACGCCCCTCCGGCCAAAGTCATGACTGTCGCTCCCGGCAAAGAGAGGGCCGTCACGATGATATAGACAATGAAGTAAATCAGCAGGGTTGAAAAACGGTTGTTCTGATAGTAATCGTTGAAAATCTGCTGCTGACTTTTCAGATAGCTCAGGGTGAGGTACTGGCCAAGATCAAAAATAAAGAAGCCGGCAACCAGAGTCGCAAGAATCCCCAGTAAAATTATTTTTCCGGTGCGACCGCGCATAACTATTTTCCTTTCAGGGAAACTTTTCCGATTCTTCAGGCTAAATTTTTATCTCCAGAACCCTTCGCAAGACGTTCAGCGACTGTTTCAACGGAGACTCAGATTTATGCAGCCGTGACTGCATAATTCCACCCTCGATCGCCGCAACGACCAGTTCAGCAAGATCTCCGGCCGGGATATCGGTGCGAATCTGTCTGTCCCTCTGGGCCAGTCGGATGTGCTGCTCAAGTCGAGCGTTCCATTCGTTGAAGACCTCCTGAACCAGCCGGGTAAATACCGGGGAGGTATCACTCGCTTCAAGGGCCATGTTGCCGAATAAACACCCACCGATAAATCCCTGCTGGGATTGTTTTTCCAGCACCTGGCGGAAGAAATGATCCAACCCCTGCGCCGGGGTCGCTTCGGCAAAAACACGATCGAGAAACTGGTAAAACAGTTGCTGCTCACGTTTGAGAACCGCCAGCCCGATCGCTTCTTTATCGGCAAAGTGAAAATAGAGATTCCCCTTTGTTGTTCCCGCCGCATCAAGCAGATCATTGATCGTGGTTGCGGCAAATCCCTTCCGCTTGAAGACCAGACGAGCCGCTGCCAATATCTTTTCACGCGTTTGTTCACCCTTCGTCGCCATGATCTTCAGCCTCCATCAAAAAACGACCGTTCGGCTTGTTTAGACAATCTACCACAGCGGCGCTTCCCGCTGTCAGCCGGGAGGGAGATTATTACAGGGCCGCAGCACATTTTTCTGGCCTCTTCCTCTCTGACAGATTATCTTGAACCCCTTTTGCTATTTTATGATTCTGGAGTTTTTTTTGACCTCAACCACACAACGACTTATTCCCGTATTCAGCCTGATTCTCGCGATGCTGCTCTGGGCCAGCTCTTTTGTCGCCCTGAAACTTGCTTTCAGTATTTACCACCCGATGCAGGTGATTTTCGGGCGGATGTTTATTGCTGCGCTCTGTTTTGTCGGCTTTATCCCGTCGTTCCGTAAAATCAACTGGCGCCGCCAGGATATCAAATATTTACTGATTATGGGGGTCAGTGAACCGTGTCTCTATTTCATCTTTGAAGCGAAAGCCCTTGCCCTGACCAGCGCATCACAGGCGGGGATGATTACCGCGATGTTACCGCTGCTGGTTGCGATTCTGGCCTGGAGTTGGCTGAAAGAGAGTATCAACCGGACGACGCTGGCGGGTTTCTGCCTGGCGATCATTGGTGCCTGCTGGTTAAGCCTTGCCAGCGAAACCAGCATTAATGCCCCCAATCCGCTGTTGGGAAATTTCTACGAATTTCTCGCCATGGTGTGTGCTGCATTCTATACCGTGTCGCTGAAACACCTGACCAGCAACTACCCGCCGCTCTTTTTAACGGCTTTTCAGGCGTTTATCGGCTCGATTTTCTTTTTCCCCTTCCTTTTCATGCCCGGTGTCGGCTTACCACTGGTCTGGGAGACGGTTCCGGCTCTAGCGGTCATCTATCTGGGAACATTTATTACTTTGGGCGCCTACGGCTGTTATAATTACAGCGTCAGTCGCATCCCTGCCAGCCGGGCTGCCGGATATATCAATCTGATTCCGGTTTTCGGGGTCATTTTGGGGATGATTATTTTGGGCGACCGACTCAATTTATCCCAATGGCTCGCCTGTGGACTGGTTTTCTGTGGGGTCTGGCTGAGCAGCAGGAAAAAAGAAGATCTGGATGCTGTCCGTTGACAAGGGTGATCGATGCGCTATCCTCTCGAACCAATCGCAACAATTCACTCCCCGTTCCGGGAAAAGTTCGCCACCCCGCGACAACCAGGGCTGGTACCGTCGGTCACCGCAACTATCAAATTTCTTCCCGGTTTTGCGACACCCGAAGCGGTACGCGGACTTGAGGGGTTCAGCCATCTGTGGCTGATTTTTCTCTTTCACCACAACTGGCAAAACGGCTGGAAGCCAACCGTACGACCACCACGGCTGGGTGGAAACCAACGCATCGGAGTCTACGCATCACGCTCACCGTTCCGGCCTAATCCGATCGGATTGTCGGCCGTCAAGCTGCGGGCAATCAACGAGGAACGGGGTGAAATATCTCTCGAAGTGCAGGGTGCCGATCTGATCAACGGGACACCAATTCTCGACATCAAACCCTATGTTGCCTACGGCGACAGTATTCCCGGAGCAAAAAGTGGGTTTGCCGCCGAAGCTCCTGACGTACCACTGAAAATAACCTTTTCAGAACAAGCCCAACAACAACTGGACAGCTACCGAACCGAAACACCCGAACTTGAAATAATGTTGAGCGAAACCCTGACCCTCGATCCCCGCCCCGCATATCGGCAGGGGAAAAATGATCATCAGGAGTATGGCGTGTTGTTT
>CAZQFI010000366.1:0-6130 GCA_964592545.1 uncultured Geobacteraceae bacterium | reverse complement strand
TTTTCTGCGGCAGTCATTTCAAACCTCCAACGGCTCAACGCTGATGTAGTCAGCTTCGCTGTTGCGTAACGTCAGGGTGTAGTTCTTTAATCGAATTGAAACAGGATCTTTCAACGGTGCCCGACCAAGAATTTCTATTTCTGTCCCCGGTGACAGCCCCATATCGCGTAATCTGCGACCAATTTCTCCTTCAGCTGCAACACTGACAATTCTGGCTTTTTCTCCCGAGGCAACCTGGCGTAACGATTTTGACATGGACTCTGCTCCTGACATTTCCAAAAAGATGAAGATGAAAACGAATATCATTTACATGTAAATTATAATAGTTGAGCAAAATAGTCAATAAGGAAAATGATTAAATATGACAGGAATTACTATTGAGGTGAAATGAGTCATGACGCATGGTTACAGGTTTAAAATTGGAGACCCGGGACAATATCGGCAATATTTTTCCGGGTCTCACCACACGATGAATAATAGTTTCTAGAGGACGTCCTCCAACTCTTTATCAAAGACAGCCCAGACTTTTTCAGATAGTTCAGTCATAAATTCGGGACTGCTGATATTTGGCAGATCAATATTGGAGTTTGGATTGTTGGCCACTTCTGCAGGCAGGCTGAACTCCTCTTTTGTGTAGCCCTGGCGGAATTCGAGAGCCATCCCGAGGAGGAAAGAACGACGGACGGCTGCTTTGATTTTCAGCGGGTCGACATCGAGGTTAAAATCACTTTTGAGGATTGTTGCAATCTTGTCGGTTCCAATCCCCTGGGTGATGTCGAAAAATTTACACAGCCCGATCAGGTCAAAGCCGACGATATGCAGTTTATCTTCGGTGATGACTTTGACCCATGAATCGACATCGGAGAGTCCTTCGCGGATGAGGGTGCCGTAGGATCCCATCGACATATGTCCACCGGCGATTGCCCAGCAGTACCCGGGGTTGGTTTCGGGCTGATAGGCGGCAATTTCGAGTCCCTTGATGTGGTAGGCGTAGTCAGTTTCACCCATCAACTGGGAGAGGCGCATTGATCCTTTGCCAACTCCGGGGAGTTTCCCTTCGCCTGCCATCGAGATCAGTTCATGGATTTTTTCGTAGTCGCCAAAGGTCGCTCCGTTAAACAGCGGGTGTTCAGGATGGCGTTCATTGTAGGAGAGGAGGTAGGAGATCGTCACGCCCATGGAGATGGCATCAACGCCAAAATTGTCACACAGATGGATCAGACGACCTGCCTGTCCTGCATCGTGGATTCCGATATTGGTTCCCATCAGGTTCAGCGGTTCATAGTCGAATTTGGCGATAAAATCGCCTCGGCTGCCATCATCATTTTTGTCATAAATATAGTTATGGCAGGTGATCCCACAGCGATAGCAGGCGGCCGATTCAATGTCATACTCTTTCTCAACATTTTCCCGGAACAGCTTTTCAGGAAGATCGTTGCCCTGTGGACGGTAGTTATTGACGGGAACGGCATGGAAAGGCTGCATGACCTCGTAGGCAGCCCAGGTTCCACCGCCGCCACCTCGTTTAATGGGCTGCAGTCTGGCAGAGCCGCCACCTTTAATGACCTGGGTGTGGACCTCTTTGACCGGAGCGGTGATCGGGATGTTTTTGTCCTTGCTCTGAGCGACGAGAGCCACAATGTTCTTGTATCCCATCATGCTGCCCATGCCGCCCCGTCCGGCAAAGCGCAGTTTGTCGTCCCCCGATTTCAGCTGATTGACAGTTGAGAGGGCAACCGATCCCATAAAGACGGTCTCCCAGTGTTCCCCCGCCGGTCCAATAGCTGCAAAGTGGGCGTCGGGGTATTCCTGGTAGAGGGTCATTATTTTGTTGTGAGTTGACAGCCCGAGGAGATGGTCGGCCGCTTTCAATTCAACCTGTGGCCCTTCAGGGGTTTCCCTGATAAGGATGTAGAGCGGCTTTTCGGCACAGTTTTCAAGAATCAGTTCATCAAGTCCGGTCCATTTAAATTTAGCCCCGAATTTACCGCTGCCCGCCGACCACATGGCCGCCGGCAGTCCCGCTTTTGATCCTTTAATCGGGCTGTAGCTTGAGAAATATGTCCGCAAACCGGTCATGGCACTACTTCCGGTGAGGAGTCCGGTATTGATGATCAGGGGATTTTCCCGGCAGTAGGCTCTTTTGATCTCCCGCTTTGCCAGCATCTGAAATGATCGACCAAAGCCACCGAGAACATCCTCAAGGTTTTGGCACGGAACATCTTCCATGATCTGTTTACCGGTCTTTAAATCGATGGTGCAGCGCCGGTAAAAAATCAGTTCGGGATGGGAAACGGGATCGGTGGTCTCGATTTTCATGGAAAGTCCTCAGCCTTAGGTTGTTTAACCCCCCTCAAGCAGGGGGAGAATCATCAGCGTATCGCCATCATGGAGAATATCTGTCGATTTTGCATGGGCCTTGTTGATCAGGATTGTTCCCAGCAGTGTAGCGGGAATCTGTAGATCGTCAATAACTTTTTGCACACGGCTGCCGTCCGGATATGTGAGAGTTTTGAGCTTGAATCGATCAATTCGAAAGACGCCATGGAGACTGACTGTAATTTGCATGATTCGTGATCCCCGATCATCAGTAGATGGAGCTTGATTTGGATAACTTTCTGCTTTATGATTGATGACTAAATTAGTATGAATTCCCACGTGTCGGAATGTTTGGCTCGCCTGTTTTGACTGTGCTTGTACCTATGTAGTTCATCTACTCTTTATTTTAACAACAAATCGGAGGTTTTATGAGAAAAATTTACTTGTCGTTACTGATGTTGTCTTTTGGGATTGTTTTTCTTTCCGGCTGCGTAAGTCAGAGGGAGACCATGATCGAGCAGGGTTATCCAATGTCTTATGTTGATGGATTTGAGGACGGTTGTCACAGTGGTAAAAAGGCCGGGGGGATGCTGTTTGAACAGTTTAAAAAAGATGTGAGGCGTTTCAATACCGACAAGGAGTATGCTCAGGGCTGGACGGATGCGTTCAGAGAATGTGAGACAGAGCAGGAGGCGATGGATCGCCAGATGCGTATGAGTATGCAGCAACAGCAACTTCTTGAACAGAAAAAACACGATAATTGGCAGGAAAAACATGCCCTTGACGGGATTGATACCTCGGGGCTTGACAAGCTGAAATAATAAATATCCGGTTTTTAAAGGGCTCCTTTTGGAGCCCTTCATTTTTGGTTCTAAAGAATCTAGTACAGTTTGCGTTTGGAAAAAGTGGAGCCCAGGACATTGAAGGTATTTTCAACAATAAACAGAGCATGATCATCGGTCGTGAAAACGATCTCTTCCAGCCGTTTAAGTTGAATATTGTTGATAACGACCATCAATACGGTTTTATTCTGCCCCTTGTATGCACCGACCGCGGGCAACATCGTCATGCCGATCTTCAAATGACTCATCACCTGATCGGCGATCTCTTTCGGCTTATCCGAAATAATAAAAGCCATTTTCCGTTGACTGAACATCGACAGGGTGTAGTTGATGGCCTGTGAGGCAATGAACACGGCAATAATCGACGCGATGATCAGATCTGAATCGAGAAAGAAAAAACAGGTGGAGTAGAGGATCAGGTTGAAAGTGAATGAGAACTTTCCGATACCAAAGTTGTATTTCTGATTCAGAATGATCGCCAGAACGTCGGCACCGCCATTCGAACCGAGGGAGCGCAACACGATTCCGCTTCCCAACCCGAAGAGGGCACCAAAGGCGATGGCAGCATAGAGCTGATTTTCGATGTGTATCTGAATGTCGATGACCTGATAAAGCAGAGAAACTGTGGTCATCGCCAGGGCGCTGTACCAGAGAAAGCGGCGCGAGACAAACATGTAGCCGAGGACGAACATCGGAATATTAAGCAGCAGGTAGAGCAGCCCGGGGTTCAGCCAGTCGGTCAGGTAGAAGAGCAGAGATGAAATACCAAACAGCCCGCCGGGGATGAAATGGTGCTGGGCGGCGATTCCCTGGAGGACAATGACCTGAATCAACGAGCCGATAATGATCAGCCCGCAGTTCCAGAAAACCGAATAGACCAGTTTGTTTTTTTTATCGGGTGTGGTGTCTGTCATAATAAATCAACAATTTTTTCGGCCATGCCGGTGTAGCTGGCCGGGATCATCTCCAGCAGTCGTTGTTTGTCGGCGGCTTCAAGATCGAGACCTTCGACAAAGTCCCGGATGGTCGCCTGATCGATTTTCTGCCCGCGGGTCAACTCTTTCAGTTTTTCGTAAGGTTTTTCAATCCCCGCTTTACGCATCACCGTCTGGATCGGTTCCGCCATAATTTCCCAGGCGTTGTCAAGGTCTTTGGCAAGATTGTGCTCATTGAGTTTCAGTTTGCCAAGACCTTTCAGGGTCGATGTGTAGGCGATCATACTGTAGCTAAAGCCGACACCCATGTTCCGCAGGACAGTTGAGTCGGTAAGGTCACGTTGCAGGCGGGAGATCGGAAGTTTGGTCGACAGGTGGTGGTAAATAGCGTTCGCCAGCCCGCAGTTGCCTTCAGAGTTCTCAAAATCGATCGGATTCACTTTATGGGGCATCGTCGAGGAGCCAACTTCTCCTTTGACGGTTTTCTGACCGAAATAGCCCATCGAAATATAGGTCCAGATATCACGATTGAGATCAAGCAGAATGGTATTCCAGCGTGCCAGAGTGTCGAACAGTTCTGACATGTAGTCGTGGGGTTCAATCTGGGTGGTGAACAGGTTTTGTGTCAGCCCAAGCTCATTTTCGATAACATTCTTTGTCAGCGAAATCCAGTCGACATCGGGATAGGCTGAAAGGTGAGCGTTGAAATGACCGACGGCCCCGTTAAGTTTGCCAAGTAATTCAACGGCGTCAATTTTATCACTCTGTTTCTGCAGCCGTTGGGCAAAAACAGCCAGTTCCTTACCAAGAGTTGTCGGAGATGCAGTCTGGCCGTGGGTGCGGGCGAGCATCGGTATCGATTTAAATTCTCGTGCGAGTCCGCTGATCACATCAATGATCTGTTGCTGCTGTGGAACCAGAGCGGCAAGGCCGTCCTTCAGCATCAGGGCGTGGGAGAGGTTGTTGATATCTTCAGAGGTACAGGCAAAGTGGATAAATTCTGAAATATCTTCAAGCGATGTCCCTTCGATCTGCTCTTTCAGGTAGTATTCAACGGCCTTGACGTCGTGATTTGTCACCGCCTCAATTTTCTTGATTTTTTCGGCTTCAGCCGGGGTGAAATTGGTCACAACCGCCCGCAGAGTTTGTTCTTCCTCTGCTGTCAGGTTACGGCACTCGGGAATTGCTGTCTCGGTACACAGGGCAATCAGCCACATCACTTCAACCTTCACCCGGTTTTTAAGCAGGGCGTATTCGGAGAAACACTCAACGAGTTCACTCACTTTTGTTGCGTAACGACCATCGATAGGGCTGATTGCGGTAATCATTTTTCTCTCCTTTAACTGGGTTGGAATCGGCACTATAACTGTGGCTGAATGTCGCTGCAAGTCCTTTGTCGCCTGAAGTTATTATGTTACTCTCAACCGCAACAAACGGTTAAAATCCCGGCAGGGTTTGAAAGGTGACAACAATGGCAGCAGCAGGAAAAAATATCTCACTGGTCCTCGGCAGTGGTGGTGCGCGCGGTTTGGCTCACATCGGGATTATTCAGGTCCTTGAAGAACGTGGTTACACCATCGGCTCGATCTCCGGTTCTTCCATGGGAGCACTGATTGGCGGAATCTATGCTGCCGGTAAGCTCGATATTTATGCCGATTGGGTCAGTGCTCTTGATCGATTTGATGTTCTGCGATTGCTGGATGTCTCTTTCAGTGGCACGGCTATTTTTAAAGGAGAAAAGATCATCAATACCTTGCGGGATCTGATTGGTGAACAGGATATTGATGACTTGCCGATTACGTTTACCGCTGTGGCGACCGATCTGGATGCGAACAAGGAGGTCTGGTTTTCAAAAGGACCGCTTTGGGATGCGATCCGGGCATCAATTGCTTTTCCGACAATCTTTTCCGCCTTTTCCCACAATGGCAGAACCTTGGTTGACGGTGGGCTGCTGAATCCGGTTCCGATTGCACCGACCTTGCGGGATATGACCGATATGACGATTGCGGTCAGCCTGAATGGGGCCTCACAGGG
>CAZQFI010000365.1:0-3506 GCA_964592545.1 uncultured Geobacteraceae bacterium | reverse complement strand
CCCGGTTCGCCAGAATCACCGGATCAATCACTTCACCACAACAACTGCATTTCCAGGCATCAAACGCTCGTACAAAATCGTAATACTTCTCGGTATACATCCTCCCTTTACACTTAGGACATTTCATAGTTTCCCTCCATTGTTGTCAAGTCCCCGAATCAATCCCTCCGTAGCAGTACCTACCACTATACATAAGACATGCCAAAGAGAGCCGTATTAAAAAAGTCTGTATTTAAAGGGGGTTATGACTTTTATAACGAGCTAGGAAAAATCTCTGCGACCGCAATCGTCATATTATTGACGATAAATTCAGCCCGAAACACCAATGACTCATTGATAACTAATTTTTCCCAATGAATCTCCGCATATTCTCCGCTGAAAGTAGTCCCCGGCCACAATCGTCATATTGTTGACGGATACGGCCATTTCGTTAGATTTTTGACGGGCAGGGCATAAAAAAACCGGCACATCCAGAAAAAATGTGCCGGTTTGAAACAAAAAGATGGTGGTACTGTCTTATTGCTCGTCTTTGTACAATTTATAAATCAATGCATCGGCGAGTGCCTGATATGATGCATCAATAATATTACTGCTGACACCCACAGTCCCCCAGCGTGAATCGTGATCCCCAGATTCGACCAGAACCCGGATCACCGAATCGGTTCCCTGGCTGGCCGGCAACACCCGCACCTTGTAGTCGAGCAGCTTCACATCAGCAATCTGCGGATAGAAGTTCACCAGCGCCTTACGCATCGCTGAATCAAGAGCGTTAACCGGGCCGTTGCCATCGGCAGCCGTATGCTCAACGGTACCACCCACTGTGACCTTGACCGTCGCTTCCGAAACTGGTTCCTGGTCACTTTCACGCAAGGTATCAATCACCCGGAAAGCGGTGACATCGAAGTAGTGTTTGAGTTTCCCCATCGATTTCAGCATCAGCAACTCAAAGGAAGCCTCGGCTCCCTCAAACTGGAAGCCCTGATTTTCCATCTCCTTGATATTTTCAAGAATCTCAAGAGTGACCGGATCTTTACTGTCAAGTTCAATACCACACTCTTCGGCCTTGGCAAGGATGTTGGATCGACCCGACAAATCGGAAACCAGTATCCGGGTCTGATTCCCCACCAGCTCGGGTCGAATATGTTCATAGGTTTCGGGGTGACGCTGAATTGCCGAAACGTGAACACCACCCTTATGAGCAAAAGCAGAATTCCCGACATAGGCCTGATGTTTATTCGGTGTCAGGTTTGCCAACTCATAGAAGTAGCGTGACGTACTCCGCAACGTTGACAGCTTCCCTTCGAGGAGGCACTCGTGTCCCATTTTCAAGCTCAGTGACGGAATAATGGAACAGAGATCAGCATTGCCGCAACGCTCCCCAAATCCATTGACCGTTCCCTGAACGTGGACAGCACCGCAGTTAACCGCCATGAGTGAGTTGGCAACTGCACACTCGCTGTCATTATGGGCATGGATACCAAGCGGGACCGAAACCGCCTTTTTCACCGCTTCCATAATTGCCGGAAACTCGTGAGGCAAGGTTCCACCATTGGTATCACACAGAACGATACAGTCGACATTGGCATCGGCAGCAGCCTGCAGCGTCTTCAGAGCATAATCGGGGTCAGATTTGTAACCATCGAAAAAGTGTTCCGCATCATAAATAACTTCACCAACCCGCTCTTTCAGGTAAACCAGTGAATCGTTAATCAGATCAAGATTTTCTTCCAATGAAATTCGCAACGCTTCACGAACATGAAAATCCCATGTTTTCCCAAAAATCGTCACGGTATCGGGTTTTGCCTCGATCAACATCTGAATATTGTTGTCTTCAGCAGGGGTAATCCGTGCCCGCCGGGTTGAACCGAAGGCGGCAATTTTACTGTAGTTGAGCGTCTCATCCTGAATCGCGTGAAAAAAGGTGATATCCTTGGGATTAGATCCCGGCCAGCCGCCTTCAATATAGTCGATCCCCAGTTCATCCAAACGTCTGGCGATCCTTACTTTATCCTCAACCTGAAAAGAGATATCTTCAGCCTGAGTTCCATCCCGCAATGTTGTATCGTACAATAAGATTTTAGCCATCAATCCACCCTTTCCACACGCGACAAATTCATTTAAATATTCACTGACAGATTTTTTCTACAGCGGTAACAACCCGAACATCGACATCACCCTGTAGAGAAAATTTTATTTTACGCCGTTCATCATCAATCCGGTGTAAATTTACCCATAAACCGGACACTTTATCATTTTGGAGTTTTTCCGGCCATTCGACCAGAGCCACGCCCGAACCGAAAGCATACTCATCAAAACCCAGCTCAATCAACTCATCGGGATCAGAAAGGCGATACAGATCGAAATGGTAGAGTTCGTGGCGTGCCGAATAGTGATTCATCAATGTAAATGTAGGGCTGGTAATCGGAATGTCGGAATCAACTCCCAACCCGCGGGCAACCCCACGGGCAAAAACTGTTTTTCCGGCGCCAAGATCTCCCTTGAGTAAAACCAATGCCGATTGCGGTAATAACTGCCCCAGTTTTCTGCCTAACTCAAAGGTCTGTGCCTCCCCGACGCTGACAACCGAACACGAGACCAAATCTAATCCTCCATCACCCGAATCAGATCAAGCCGTGCAACAACCCCAACCATCTCGCCAGCTTCAACAACTGGCAACAGGTGGACTTTATGCTGACTCATCAGCGCAGCCAACTCACGTACGGTTGTCTCAGGGGAACAGGTCACGGGATCTTTATGGTAGAGTTCCCCAACCGTTGCGGCGGTAACCCGATCGACCTCTTCCTTAAAACGCTTTTCGTTGCCGAAGGAAAAAACCCAGTCAAACAGGGTCATCACAGTCGGAATATGGAGAGGCCGCTGCTGTTCAACCAGATCTGTTTCACTGATCGTTCCGAGCAGTTTTCCCTGATCATCCAGGACCGGCAGATTACTGAAACGCGTTTCGACAAAGGTGCGGGCCAAATCTTTTAAACTGGTCTGAATTGAAACCGAGACGACCTCTTTTGACATAATATCGCGTGCAGTTAACATGTGCAGGCTCCTTTCACCAGTTCCTCTCGGGCAACCGGTAGTTGTGTAAGCAGGTCGGAGGCTGCCATTCCGGCAGTTCCCTGTGAGGCAGCAACCAATTCCGCTGCACGTCCGTGCAACCAGGCACCCAGCGTTGCCGCCGAAAAACCGTCCAGTCCCTGTGCCAGCAGCCCGCCAATCAGACCGGTTAGAACATCGCCACTGCCCCCACTGGCAAGACCATCATTCCCCGTCGAATTGATATTAACCCGGCCATCGGGAGCAGCAATAACGGTCCGTGCCCCCTTCAACAGCAGTACAACCCCATATTTTCCGGCAAACTGCTGAGCAGCCTCAAAACGATTGGCTTCAATTTCAGCGACCGTCACCCCGGTCAGGCGTGCCATTTCTCCGGGGTGAGGAGTCAAAACCAATGGCACATCGTTGCGCTGATCCAGAATCTCCAGGTGGTGTGC
>CAZQFI010000364.1:0-2299 GCA_964592545.1 uncultured Geobacteraceae bacterium | reverse complement strand
TAAGGGGGAGACAGTTGATCACCAATAATCCGTTGCAGATCGTTCTCATCGAGATTCGTCAGGGTCATGTAGGACCCGTAAAGGTAGGAGAACCGGTAATCCTCATCCTTGACATAGAGGCTGCGCCGCATCCCTTTCGGGAGCTGATGGACAAAACAGAACTGGCATTGATTGCCACACTGCCGCGGTTGTGGATGCTCAACCTGTAACCCGAACTCTTCCTGCGACTCTTTTTCGATACTGAACTCCCACAGCTCCCCGTCACCGTGCAGAACGTCCAGAGTAAAATGCCCCGTTTCGATATGGCGATGATAATCAACCAGATCATTGATATCATTATCATTAATGGAAAGGAGCCAGTCTCCGGCACTGAGTCCCAGTTCCGCGGCATAACTTCCGGGTTCAACTGATTCAATTTTTACCATCGAAAATATGTCCTTTTTACAAATCAGTCAAACCTGCAACAGAGACGGATAAAATCAACGGGCATTATACAGGGTGGCTGGCACAAACAGCAAGGGCGGTACCACTGGCACCGCCCTTTAAGAGATCTATTTCAACAACGGACTGATCAGTCACGTCCGCCGTGGAGGCGAAAATTTCCGTCAGCAGAGGTTATTGAGCTGACAGCATGTTTATAAACAAGAACATCTCCACCGCATTCGGCTAAGATACAAAAGCTGTCAAACGATTTAATATACCCCTCCAACTTTTCCCCGGTCATCATAACAAGAGTCACTTTCACCCGCTCCTTACGAGCCTGGTTCAGGTACTGATCCTGAATATTGAATGGTGATTTTGGCATGTCCACTCCTTTACTAAAGTAAAAAATTATCAATAGATTGTATTACTTTACCAGACTTGTTTGAGGAATCAACCCAAATAATATCAGATTCTTTACTGAACCAGGTTAATTGACGCTTGGCGTATTGACGGGTGTGCTTCTGAATATCAGCGACCATTTCAGCCGCCGTCAGCTCATTTTTCAAAAAATGGAGGACCTCCCGGTAACCTAACGTCTGTAATGCTTTGAGAGAAAAAGAGTACCGATCAACCAGGTTTCGGACCTCATCGACAAAACCACTCTCGATCATTTGTCCGGTCCGCCGATTAATCCTGCGATAAAGTTCATCGCGTGAAAAAGTGGGGGCAAACTTTAGAACCCGATACGGCTGCTGTGAAAAACGGTGCTCTGACTTGAGTTCTGACATCCGCCGACCGCTCAACGTGTAAACTTCCAGTGCTCTGACAATTCGAACAATATTGTTGGGGTGAATTTCATCAGCAGCAACCGGATCAACCTGCTTAAGTTCCCGGTAAAGTGTCCCTGCGCCACCGGACTCCTCACGCTGATGGAGTTCAGTTCGCAATGCCGGGTCACCGGTCGGAAGGTCGGCGAGGCCGCCAAGGAGAGCTCGGATATAGAGCCCGGTACCACCGACCACGCAGGGGAGATTACCACGGGCAGTGATCTCCTGAATCAGTGGACGGGCGCGATCAACAAACTCGGCAACTGAGAATTCCTGATCGGGATCGATCAGATCGATCATATGGTGGGGAGCAAGTGCCTGCTCAGCAATGGTCGCTTTTGCTGTCCCGATATCCATCTGGCGATAGATCTGGCGCGAATCGGCAGAGATAATTTCGAGAGGATAATGATCGACCAGCGATAAGGCCAGCGATGTTTTACCCGAACCCGTCGGGCCGCAAAAAACCAGGACAGGAATATCCTGAGGAGTATCGGTGACCGCCATTATTGTCGCCTGAACATTCTCTCAACTTCAGTTAACGTCAACCGCTGTAACACCGGACGGCCATGGGGGCAATTTGCTTTGAAATCGATCTGATCCAAGTCGTGAAACAATGCTTTGATCTCAGCGGTCGACAACGCCTGATTGGCCCGAATCACACTGTGGCACGCCATCAGAATCAGAATATCGTCAATCGATCCGCGCAACTGGCCGGTCCGACCAATACGTTCAATCTCCAGAGCAACATCGACGACCAGTTTGACAGCATCGTGGTCGGTCAGCAGCTGGGGAATTGCCTTCAGTGCAAACGATTTTCCCCCAAAAGGTTCGATTTCAAACCCCAGAGTTCCAAGTTCGTGACGATTGTCGGTCAAAGCGGCAGCACTGTTAAAATCGAGTTCCAGAACTTCGGGAGACAGCAGGGTTTGACTGGGGATTTCTCCGGCAGCATAAGCGTGCCGCAATTTTTCAAAACCGACCCGTTCGTGTGCTGCGTGCTGATCGATCAGCACCAGATCATCACCATCCTGACAGAGGATATAGCTCTG
>CAZQFI010000363.1:0-2968 GCA_964592545.1 uncultured Geobacteraceae bacterium | reverse complement strand
GTTGACCGTGAGCTGAATGACGAGATGGGCAATCCGCTGTCACGAATTCTGCTGACCGATATGGACGGTGTGTTTGCTTCGGGTGATGCCGAGATCGGCCCACTGACAGTCGTTGCCTGTGTCGGTAATGCCCACCGGGCGGCAAAGGTGATCCAGCGTTGGTTGGAGGAGGGCGAAGCCTACCTGACCGATGAAGATTTCCACACCGACATTCTGACCAACCTCGGGGTTTACGACAAAAATGAAGAGGTTGCGTGGCTCGATGCTGTCCATCGCTTTAATCAGCACGAGATCCACGGTAAAGAGCGGGCAAGTAAAGGAAATTACAACGAAGTTGAACTTGGTTTCTCGGACAACGAAGCAGTTTTGGAAGCTGAGCGTTGCCTGCGTTGTTACCGGGTTTCGATGATTGCGGTTTAATTGAGTCAAAATTACAGGGTTGTCTCTGCGACTTGAGGGATTGTCCAGAGCAAATCAGCCAGCATTCGAGGTGAATACAATATGGTCAACCTGACGATAGACGGTAAGTCGGTAAGTGTGCCCAAGGACACAACAATTCTTGAGGCCGCTCGGCAAGTGGATATTCATATTCCAACCCTCTGTTGGTTAGAAAAAGTATCAACGACAGGTGCTTGCCGGATTTGCGCAGTTGAGATCGAAGGTGTTGATCGGACCATGACTGCCTGCAACACTCCGGTGAAAGAGGGGATCAACGTCACAACCCAGTCGGAGAAACTGACTCGAATCCGCAAGCAGATCATGGAGCTGATTCTGGTCAATCACCCGCTCGACTGCCCCGTCTGTGACGCCGGTGGCGAGTGTGATCTGCAGAACACCTGTTATGAACTCAACGTCACCCGTCAGGAATTTCAGGCTGATGATGTCAACCCTGAAACCATTGACCATTGGCCGCTGATTCAGCAGGTTCCGAACCGCTGTGTGCTGTGCGAAAAATGTGTCAAGGTCTGTCACGAACTGATCGGTGCTGATGCTCTGTACGTTAACGATAAGGGCGACCGGGCGTTTATCGATAAAAACGTTGAAAATTGCATTTACTGCGGCAACTGTGTTTCTGTCTGCCCGACCGGAACGATGATTTCCAAACCCTTCAAGTTCCGTGCTCGTCCCTGGGCATTGAAGAAGGTTCCCTCTGTTTGTACCTACTGTCCCAGCCAGTGCCAGACCGATCTCGGTGTGTTGAACAACGAGGTTTATCGGGTGACTTCTGATGATGCAACGACGACCAATCGGGGCAATCTCTGTGTCGGCGGTTTCTTCGGTTACAGTTATATCAACAGCAAGAAACGTTTGACGACACCGCTGATCGAGGAAAACGCCGTATCATGGGATAAGGCATTCGACCGGGTTGTCGCCGATCTTGAGAAAATCAAGGAAGAGAGTGGCCCCGCCGCTATTGCCGGGTTTGCCTCACCACGGTTGACCAACGAAGAAAATTACCTTTTCCAGAAACTGTTCCGTGCTGCGATCGGCAGCAACAATATCGACAGTGAGGCCCACTATGGCGCGCAACGCTCGTTGAGTGCTCTGGCAAAGGGACTTGGAGTGAATGGCGCGACGGGTCGGATGGATGCTATCGCCGCCGCTGATGCGGTTCTGGTTTTTGGTGCTGATCCCTCTGCCGAGGCTCCGGCGGTTGACTGGAAGATTCAGGACGCGGTTCGGCGGAATGGCGGCAAACTGGTTATCGCCAATATGCGCAAAATTCACCTGACCCAGTTTGCCAATTGTCAACTGACCTACAAGCCGGGCAGCGAAGTTGCGCTGGCGAAAGGGTTGGGGAAACTGCTTTTCGATGGCGGTTATGTCGATGAGGCTGAATTGCAGCGAACGGTCACCAACTATGATGAGATGAAGGATGACCTCGCGGCGGTTGATCTGGCGGCTGTCGTTGCTGAAACCGGTCTCGACCGTCAAGCCCTCGATCTGGCTGCCGAGATAATTGGTCAGGCGGATAAGGTTGCGGTTATTTTCGGCTCTGATGTGACCAAATCGGCATTCGGTACATCAAAAGCTGCGGTTGCTGCCAATCTTGCTATCCTCAGTGGTGCCCTGTGTCAGGGCGGCGGGTTGTTCCCCCTTGACGAAAAAGGGAATACTCAGGGTGTTCTCGATATGGGTGTCTCCCCGGAGGCTCTGCCCGGGTTCCAACCCTATGCTGAGAATAAAGAGAAATTTGCCAGGGCGTGGAACTGCAGCTTGCCCGATGGTGGCCTGGATGCGAGTGGTATCCTTCAGGAAATTGAAGCCGGGAAAATCCGCTTCCTCTATCTTGCGGCGACAAATCCTCTGACGTTCCCCAATAGCAGTCGCTGGTTGAAGGCTCTCAAGCAGGTTGAGGTCCTCGTTGTTCAGGATATCTTCCCCTCGGAACTTACCAAATTGGCAACAGTTGTCCTCCCCGGTTGTAGTTATGCTGAGAAGTCGGGAAGTTTCACCGCCCTCGATCGCACCGTTCGCAGCTTCAATCAGGCTCTCCGCCCGATTGGTCAGAGCCGCGAGGATGGCCAGGTTTTTGCTGAGCTTTACGGCCGCTTGAAGAAAATGGCGGTATCTTTCAGTGCCGCGGCCGTCAATGCGGAACTCGGTGAGTTGACAGAGCTGTATGCCGATTTCGAGCAGCTGGATGATGAGCGCCGGACCAAGTTGCCGCCGGCCTGCAGTATCAGCGATCAAAGCCTCAAGTATCAGCTGATTTCGATTGCCTCTGCCGCCAAGGGGACGCAATTGCTGGTCGGAACCTCCGCTGGTCACTTTGGGACAACGTCGACCTGGGCTTCTGCACCGCTTGAAGTTGAGCCTGAAGGGGTGTTGCGGATGAATGCCGCGGATGCTGAAGCTGCGGGTATTGCCGTTGGTGATAAGGTTAAGCTGAGCAACTCTGTCGGTTCAACAGTCGGCCGGGTTCTGATCGATGATGCGATTCCCCAGGGGCTTATTTTTGCTCCGA
>CAZQFI010000362.1:0-5084 GCA_964592545.1 uncultured Geobacteraceae bacterium | reverse complement strand
TCCGCTGAAATCGCTGTCCGACATGCTCAAAGGCAAGGGGGGGCGTTTCCGTCAGAACCTTCTCGGAAAGCGGGTCGACTATTCCGGTCGTTCGGTTATCGTCGTTGGTCCTGAACTGAAACTGCATCAGTGTGGTTTGCCAAAGAAGATGGCATTGGAGTTGTTCAAACCATTCATCTATCAGAAACTTGATGAGCGCGGTCTGTCAACAACGGTTAAAAATGCCAAGAAGATGGTTGAAAAAGAGAAGCCTGAGGTTTGGGATGTTCTTGAAGAGGTGATCAAAGAGCACCCGGTCATGCTGAACCGTGCTCCGACCCTTCACCGCCTCGGTATCCAGGCTTTTGAGCCGGTTCTGATTGAGGGAAAAGCGATTCAGCTTCATCCTCTGGTCTGTACCGCGTTCAACGCCGACTTTGACGGTGACCAGATGGCAGTTCACCTGCCGCTCTCAATTGAGAGCCAGATTGAAGCCCGGGTTCTGATGATGTCGACCAACAACATCCTCTCCCCGGCGAGTGGCAAGCCGATCATTGTTCCGTCACAGGATATGGTTCTTGGGCTCTATTATATGACCCGCGAGCGCCCCTTTGTCATTGGAACCGGCAAGATATTCTCCTCGGTCGACGAAGTCCGGATGGCGTATGATGCCGGTGAGGCCGATCTCCAGGCGGCGATTAAGGTCCGGATGATTCCGGTTGCCGGTGAGCCGCTGGAGTTGATTGAGACGACAGTTGGTCGTGTTCTGTTGCGCGAGGTCGTCCCTGAGCGCATCCATTTCAAGCACGTCAATAAGGTTATGGGCAAGAAGCAGGTTGCCGATCTTATCGATATCAGTTTCCGTTATGCCGGGAACAAAGAGACCGTTATCCTGGCCGACAAGATCAAGGAGACCGGTTTCCGTTATTCGAGTCTTGCCGGTGTTTCCATCTGTCTTGACGATATGATTATTCCGGATACGAAAGAGTCCCGGATCAAGGTCTCTGCCGAAGAGGTCAGGGATATCCAGCAGCAGTATACCGAAGGTCTGATTACCGATGGCGAGCGCTACAACAAGGTGATCGATATCTGGGCCAAGTGTACTGAGGATATCGCGGCAACGATGCTCGGAAATATTGCTGTTGAAAAGGTCAAGTCGGAAGATGGAGAAGAGGTTGAGGTTCCGTCGTTCAATGCGATCCACATGATGGCAGACTCCGGAGCCCGGGGCAGTGCTCAGCAGATCCGCCAGTTGGCCGGTATGCGGGGCTTGATGGCAAAACCGGATGGCTCGATTATTGAGACGCCGATCACGGCAAACTTCCGTGAAGGGCTGACGGTTCTGCAGTACTTTATCTCAACGCACGGTGCCCGGAAAGGTCTGGCCGATACGGCGCTCAAGACGGCGAACTCCGGATACCTGACCCGTCGTTTGGTCGACGTTGCTCAAGATGCAATTATTATTGAGCAGGACTGTGACACCCTCGATGGCATTGAAGTGTCAACCCTGACTGAGGGTGGTGAAATCATTGAACGTCTTGGCGACCGGATTCTTGGTCGGGTTGCCCTGGACGATATTGTCGATCCGGTCACCGATGAACTTCTGGTTGAGGCAAACCAGATGATCGATGAAGATCTGGTCACGGTTATCGAGGAGGCCGGTATCGAGCGGGTCAAGATCCGCTCAGTTCTGACCTGTAAGAGCCGTCGTGGTATCTGTGCTCTCTGTTACGGACGTGACCTTGCACGTGGCCACCTGGTTAACCTTGGAGAGGCGGTCGGCGTTATTGCTGCCCAGTCAATTGGTGAGCCGGGAACCCAGCTGACGATGCGGACCTTCCACATCGGTGGTACGGCATCAAGACGTGCTGAGCAGACGGCTCTCGAGGCCCGCTTCGATGGACATCTGAAATTCATCAATCTGATTACCGTTAACGACGTTGATGGTTTCCCGATTGTCATGAATCGTAAGGGTGAGGTCGCTGTTGTCGATGAGACCGGTCGTGAGCGTGAACGCTACTCGGTTGTCTACGGTGCCCGTCTGACCCGTCAGGAAGGCGACGCTATCAAGGGTGGCGAAATGCTTGCCGAATGGGACCCCTACACTGTTCCAATTATTACCGAAGTTGGCGGTACCGTTCACTATGGCGATATCACCGAAGGGGTGACAATGGAGGAGCAGGTTGACGAAGTCACCGGCCTCTCACGCAAGGTTGTCATCGAGGCGAAATCGGCCGATAAGCGACCACGGATCACCCTGAAGGGGGCGGACGGCAAGACCGTCAAGTTGCCGAACGGAACGCAGGCCCGCTACATGTTGCCTGTCGGCGCCAACATCTCGGTTGAAGAGGGTGCTGAACTCCACGCCGGTGCTATTCTGGCGAAGATTCCGCGCGAAACAACCAAAACGAAGGATATTACCGGTGGTCTGCCCCGGGTTGCCGAGCTGTTTGAGGCCCGCAAGCCGAAAGAGCTGGCAGTTATTTCCGAGATCGACGGTGTGGTCTCCTTCGGTAAGGATTCGAAAGGCAAGCGCAAAATTATCGTCACTCCCGAAATTGGTGAGCCGGCTGAGTATCTGATCCCCAAGGGGAAACATATCTCTGTTCACGAAGGTGATTTCCTCCATGCGGGTGAAGAGCTGGTCGACGGATCGAGCAACCCTCACGATATCCTGCGGGTTCTCGGCAGCAAAGAGTTGTCGAAATATCTGGTTGACGAAGTTCAGGAAGTTTACCGTCTCCAGGGTGTCAAGATTAATGACAAGCACATTGAGACGATTGTTCGCCAGATGCTGCGTAAGGTCCAGATCAAGGATGTTGGAGATACCAACTTCCTGATCGATGACCAGATCGATCGCTGGGTTTTCGAGAGTGAAAACGAGCGGGTCCAGGCCGACGGCGGTCAGCCGGCGATTGGCGAGCCGATTATGCTGGGGATCACCAAGGCGTCGCTGTCGACCGAGTCGTTCATCTCTGCGGCATCGTTCCAGGAGACGACGAAGGTTCTGACCCAGGCTGCCATTCAGGGCAAGAAAGATTCGCTGAGAGGTCTGAAGGAAAATGTCATTATGGGTCGCCTGATCCCTGCAGGAACCGGAGTCGGAAAATATCGCTCAGCTGAGTTGATGATCCCCGAACCGGAGATCAAACTGGAGGAACCGATCGAGATAGATGAGTCCGAGACTGAACCCTCGGAAGAAACAGAGTCGTAGGTGCGAAGGCCCCATCATCTGGGGCCTTTTTACTTGGTTGTAACTAATTTGTGGATTAGAAAAAAGATCTTGACAAAGTCAGGACCGATTGATAATCTCTGCGGGTTTTTCCCCACAGAAAGATCAGCTTTAGGTAGCTGAAATAACGATATGGATTTTGGAGAATCTAGATGCCAACTATCAATCAGTTGATTCGTAACGGGCGTAAAAAAAAGGTAACAAAGTCGACCGCGCCTGCGCTGAAATCATGTCCGCAGAGACGTGGCGTGTGTACTCGTGTCTATACAACAACCCCGAAGAAACCAAACTCGGCGCTTAGAAAAGTTGCCCGGGTTCGTTTGACCAACGGGATCGTTGTGACCTCGTATATTCCGGGGGTTGGTCACAATCTGCAGGAGCACTCTGTTGTGCTGATTCGTGGCGGCCGGGTAAAGGATTTACCTGGTGTTCGTTATCATATTGTGCGTGGCACTCTCGACCTTGCAGGTGTTAAGGATCGTAAGCAGGGCCGCTCCAAGTACGGCGCCAAGCGCCCGAAGTAATTTAAGTAATAGGAAGAGGACGTTATGCCAAGGAGAAGAGAGGTCCCTAAGCGGATCATTCTGCCCGATCCGAAATTTGGGGATCTGTTAGTTGCCAAATTCGTCAACAATGTCATGGTTGACGGCAAGAAGAGTACTGCTGAGCAGATTGTTTATGGTGCTTTTGATCTGGTCGCCGAGCGATCAGGAAATGATCCCCTGGAAGTATTCAAGACTGCCATGGAAAATGTTCGTCCGGTTCTGGAAGTCAAGTCTCGCCGCGTTGGTGGTTCGACTTACCAGGTTCCTATCGAAGTTAGTCCTTCCCGGCGTACTGCTCTGGCAATGCGCTGGATAGCAATTTACGCCAAGGCACGCAGTGAGAAAACAATGCGTGAGCGGCTGGCTGGGGAGTTTCTTGATGCGTTCAATAATCGGGGCGCAGCAGTCAAGAAGCGTGAAGATACTCACCGTATGGCAGAAGCGAACAAAGCATTTGCCCATTATCGCTGGTAGTCAGTCGTTTAGGAGTAGGTTGTGGCTCGTAAGGTTTCTTTAGCAAAAACCCGTAACATCGGTATTATGGCGCATATTGATGCCGGGAAAACGACAACGACTGAGCGTATCCTCTATTATACCGGGGTGTCGCACAAGATCGGTGAGGTCCATGATGGTGCTGCGACGATGGACTGGATGGAGCAGGAGCAGGAGCGGGGTATTACGATTACCTCGGCTGCAACAACCTGTTTCTGGAAAGAGCATCGCGTCAACATTATAGATACCCCCGGTCACGTCGATTTCACCATCGAAGTTGAGCGGTCACTGAAGGTTCTTGACGGTTCGGTTGCTGTCTTCTGTTCGGTTGGTGGCGTTGAGCCGCAGTCCGAAACGGTCTGGCGCCAGGCTGACAAGTACGGTGTGCCGCGGATTGCTTTTATTAATAAGATGGATCGTACCGGTGCCGATTTTAACCGTGGCGTCGAGATGATCCGTGAGCGCCTTGGCGCGAATCCTTTGCCGCTCCAGCTGCCGATTGGCGCTGAAGAGAACTTCCGTGGGCTGGTTGATCTCGTCACCATGGAAGCTATCGTCTGGGACGATGAGTCGATGGGCGCCAAGTATGAGGTTATCGATATCCCGGCCGACATGGTCGATGATGTTGAGACTGCCCGTGAAAATCTTCTCGAGGAAATCTCATCTCACGATGATGAAATGATGGAGAAGTATCTGGCTGGCGAGGAATTGACCCTTGATGAGATCAAGGCTGCGATTCGCCGCGGAACCCAGAATATCGATTTCTGTCCGGTTCTTTGCGGGAGCGCGTTCAAGAACAAGGGTGTTCAGACCCTTCTCGATGCCGTTGTCGACTA
>CAZQFI010000361.1:0-2745 GCA_964592545.1 uncultured Geobacteraceae bacterium | reverse complement strand
AATATCAACGATACCTACGGGCATGGAGACGGCGATACCACACTGGTAGCGGTGGCCTCAACGTTACAGGAAAGTTTTCGTCAGTCGGATATTGTCGCCCGCTTCGGCGGTGAAGAATTCATTGTCCTGATGAGTAACATGGCAAAAGACCATCTGGCGGATCACTTTGAAACGGTTCGACAAAAAATTGCGGCACTGGAAATCAAAACCGAACAGCACAACATCACAGTCAGCGTTTCTATCGGTGTCACCACGACACTGCAAAATTCTCTGGACAAGATGGTGCAATGTGCGGATGACTCCCTTTATCAGGCCAAAAGGGGCGGGAGAAATCGCGTCGTTATTGCCTGATCCTGTAAACCGATGCCAGATAGCGGAGATATTCGGGATCTTCGCACATGCTCTTGCCCGGCTCATCGGACACTTTGGCCACCGGACGCCCGTTGGCAGCAACCAGTTTAATCACCATATCGAGACGCTGGTTCCCGACATCATTGGTCAGATTCGTGCCGATCCCGAAAGAGACCCTGGTGCGCCCCTTAAAATAATTGTAAATCTCCAGCATCTGCTGAAAATCGAGACCGTCGCTGAAAACCATCGTCTTCGTCAACGGATCGATCCCCATCTGCCGATACATGGCAATCGCCTTCTCCCCCCAGACAAACGGTGAACCGCTGTCGTGACGCAGCCCATCGTAGAGTTTGCCAAAGTAAGGATCAGAGAAATCACGCACAAAGGAATCCATCGAATAACAGTCGGTCAGAGCAATCCCCAGCCGGCCACGGTATTCGCGCACCCACCCTTCAAGCGCCGCTTTCTGGGCGTCGGATAAGCGGGTAATCGCCTGCCAGCACTGAAACCATTCGTGAGCCATGGTGCCAATAGGCATCAGTTTGAGAGTGCGGGCAAAATGGACGTTGCTGGTTCCCGAAAAATAATCGGGAAGCTGTTGGTGCAGCGTCACAAGAACTTCCTCTTGCCACACTTGACTGGCACGGCGCCGGGTTCCGAAATCGGCAAAGGAAAATCCGCTCAAATCATCATGCTGCTGAAGAAGTGCCATTTTTTCGCGCAGTTTTTCGCGAGCAATCTCGAGATCAACTCCGCCGCAATGGTAAATTGTATGAAGCTCGCTGATAATCGCCAGGGAGTAAATCTCCATCAATGTGACGTGGATCAGCGGCCCACGAAAGCGCAGATCGAGATCCTTCCCGGCGGCCTGCAGCGAAACAAAGCGCATGTCGAGACGAAAAATCCGCAGAAACTCGATAAAATCGGGCTTGATAAACGGGAAGGTCGCCAGATAATCGAGTTCGTCATCATGAAAGGACAGGGTACAGAGGTGTTCAAGCTGGCGGAGAATTTCGGGAATCAGCGCCGCCAGATCAAAACCGTTCAGATTGCGGCAGGCGAACTTCCACTCAACATCGACGGTACGAAATTCGGGAGCGTGATAAAACGCCTGCAGCATGGTGATCTTGTAAAGATCGGTGTCGAGGAGTGAGTCGATCAGCCAGCGTTCAAGGGGTTCCGTCTTCATAGCGTCGCCAGTTCTGCACTTGACGCGACAAATTCCGCTCCGGCGGCCCTCAGATCTTCAATCGCCTGTTCACTGGTCTCTGCGGCAACACCACGACACGCCGCCAGATTGATAATGACCCGCAGCTTCGCCTGCAAAAGTTGCAAAGCTGTCGTCTTGACACAGTAATCCGTTGCCAACCCACCGACAAGAACCGTTGTCACCCCCCGGTTTTTCAGCCATTCAATTGCCCCGGTACTGACCGATTCCCCCAGATCGTGATAGCAGGCACCGTAAGGGTGCATCAGCGGATTTGTCCCTTTTTCAATCACCAGATCGTAGTCCGACTCGGCAGGCAGCCCGGGAATCAGCCGATTTCCCTCGGTTCCAACGACACAGTGGGGTGGCCATTTGATATCGAGATCAGGATAGTCACCGGCAACCGGTTGCATTATCTCATCAGCCGATTCAGCCACCCAGGGTGCTTCCGGAGGATGGCAGTCTTTGCTCACCAGTCGGACAGCGGCAAATCGGGCTTGTGTGTTCAACTCAGCGGCAATGTCATCCCCGCCGGCAACCGGAAGTTCATCGGGACAGAGAGGGGTAAATCCCCGCTGGGGATCGACATCAAAACTGGCGGTGGTTCCTTTATCGAGGGGCATCGTATTCTCTCAACATTTTGGAGTTCAACGGAGCATCACAATGGTGACGCTGTAAAATTGAAAAGCGACTGGAGATCTTACCGGGACATACTTCCGAATAAATTTCACGAAACGCATGAGCTGAAAATTCCGGGAAGCAGGTATCACCGGTGACAGCGCTATCGATCTCGGTCAGATAGATCCGGTCGACCAGCGGCAAGGCCTGACGGTAGATTTCAGCCCCGCCGCAGATAAACACCTCTTCTGCCGAAGCTGCCAGCTGCAACGCAGCTTTGAGGCTGGACACAACCTCACAACCGGTTGTCCGATAAGAGGAGTTTCGGCTGACAACAATCGTTCGGCGCCCCGGCAACGGTTGACCGATCGATTCAAAGGTTCGCCGTCCCATCACCAGGGTCTGCCCCATAGTTAATCGCCTGAAGCGCTGCAGATCCTCCGGCAACTGCCACGGCAGCTGACCATCACGACCGATGACCCGATTCTTTGCCATCGCCACAATGATTGACGTCAGCACCAATTCACCTCAGCAGTACCAGTTTCAAGCGATGAGAAAAGTCAGGCACT
>CAZQFI010000360.1:0-2291 GCA_964592545.1 uncultured Geobacteraceae bacterium | reverse complement strand
TTGGTCATTAACCGGACTTCAAAACAACCACCGTGACCACACAGGCTTTTCAGCAACTCGGGCTGATCAAACCGGAAATAAAGATTTTGTTCATCGTAGCCGTAATAGAGTTCGTCCAGCGACTCGCGACTGGTATACATTGCGCCACCACTGGCCAACTCAATCCGACCGGCCGGCAGCCACTCAAAGTAATCACCAAGCTGGCCGTCGATATCGGGAGTAAAGCGAGCGGTCGGTTCAAATCCGGCGATATGTTTCACCACCGGTTTGATCGCCTGATGAAGGCGCGCCGGAACCGGGAGTCCCTTGGCGTGATAGAGCCCTTCAAGGTGAAGGCGGAACAGGCGGTCAAAAATATCGGCCTGTGCCGTGGTGTGTTCATCACCAAACCACCAAAACCAGTCGCTCCCTTCAGCACGCAACAGCTCCCGCACCAGGTCACTGAGGGGTTCATCCGGATGATCCAACGCCCGCACAATCTCATTACGGATTGTTTCGGTACGGGTCTGCTGCAACAGCTCCCACGCCCGGTTCTCTTCGGGGTGACCAATCCAGGTCGTAAAATCGGAACGAATCCACGATCCGGCAGCAAGCTGGTTCAGGGGAACCGGGTCACAATCTGCCAGAGCGTCCTGAACCGTCATCATTTCAAGCCGGGGATCGTTGTGCAACGCAAGATAGAAGTCGCGCAGAAACGGATAGCCGTTGTCGGGGTAGCGTTCCCAGCAGTTTTCACCATCAAGGATAATGGCAACTGTCCCGCCGGGAGTTTGCCGCGATATCTGCTGCAGGCGTCGCAATAAATCACCAACCGCCTCTTCGGTATTCCAGCCGGCATAAAGAAAACCGATCCGATCCGACAACTCGCGATCGCGGAACAGGAGCGGCAGCCCGTCATAGTGGTAAATTTTGTAGAGCAGGCTCCTGTGGCTCAGACCATTTTCCAGGCTGCGCGCCAGGATATCCTCGTCGGTTGCCGCCCAGACAGCCCCTTCTTCACGGAGCAACTTTACCGCCTCGGGACTGACACCCCCTTCAGCCGGCCACATTCCACGTTGTCGCTGTCCGAAAATCCGTTCGGCCGTTCGCAACCCTTCACGCACCTGCAAACGGGCGTCTTCGGGATGGCGGAAATCGGCAGCGGGCAGCGGCAACCCGGGGCTCGGCTCCTGTGCCATGTGAAGATCACAGAGCAACGGCAGAATCGGATGGGCATAGGGAGTGACCGATATTTCGATCTGGCCGCTCTCTTCGAGCTGACGGTGAAAAGCGATCACCCGGTTCAACTCTTCATTGCACCGACTCAGCAGCTGCTGCTTCTGCTCTTCATGAAAATATTCCCCCTGCTGCAACAGTTCAGCAACAAGCTCCGATTTGCGACGTAAATGCGATCCCGTCCAGGCAAGGAGAAACCACACCTGTAAATCGAGAAGGTCCTGATCGTTAAAACGTTGAGCATCGGGCTGCGCCCCCATACCACGCAACTGGTAGAGTTGATGATAGCGACGATTGGCAAAAATCTGCGTTTCCTCGTTGACCGAAAACAGCTGCTCGACCAGAAACTGTCGTTCAGCAGCCGACAACTCCTGTGGCGGCCGGGCGATCAGCTCCAGCCAGCAATCACGGGTGGTTCCATCACGATAACCTTCAAGCTGTTCCAGCAACGAGGGGACCAGATTGACCGTCACCCGGGCATCGGTTTCGACGACGGTTTCGAGCATCTCACCGTAGTCCTTAACCCCATGCAGCCATGTCCATGGCAACAGGGTCTGGCCACTGACGGGGTCACGATAGTCGGGTTGATGCATGTGCCAGAGGATACAAACCTTGAGAGTGTCTGTCCGGTCTGTCGAGGCGACACGATCTGCCATACCAATAATCCTTCTTTGTCGATAGATCCATTTTTCTGCGAAATTGAATTATACCCCGTTTTCTACAACAAGGGGGCGAAATTTTATTGTCGCACTTGCCCTGCGGCTCTGCAACTGGCATAGTCCACCCCATGCGCAAAAAAGCCTTCAATCTCTACTCGACTCACCTGAAAAAACACTTTGGCGGGCGGGTTCATAAAATATCGATCGATGCCGGCTTCGGTTGCCCGAACCGTCACGGTGGCCGTGATTCCCACGGCTGCATTTTCTGTGATACCGGCGGCTCGGGAGCCGTCGGAATTGAGCGCAGCGAACCGATTGCCACGCAGGTTGAACGGGCCAAGGAACTGATGCGGCGCAAGTATCGCGCCAAATGGTTTATCGCCTACTTTCAACCCTTTTCCAACACTTTTGCGCCGG
>CAZQFI010000359.1:0-3125 GCA_964592545.1 uncultured Geobacteraceae bacterium | reverse complement strand
TACAAGGAAAAAATTCAGGCACTGCTCGATGAGTTCGATCTCGACCTCGATCTTGACACTCCGGTATGGAGGCTGTCGATCGGAGCGCAGCAATGGATCGAGTTGATTAAACTGCTGATGCGGGACTGTGAGCTGTTGATTCTTGATGAGCCAACCGCAGTCCTCACCCCGCAGGAAGCCAGCCGGTTGTTCAGTGTCCTTGCCCGGCTGAAAGGGCAGGGGAAGAGTATTATCTTTATTTCCCACAAGATGCGTGAGGTGATGGAGATCTCCGACCGGGTGACAATCCTGAAAAAGGGCCGCAGTATTACAACGCTGGCACGCGGCGATTTTGACGAATCAAAACTGGCGTCGCTGATGATCGGCCAGGATAAAATCCCCGAATGGCAGAAAAACCTCCAGATGTCGGACGATATTGTCCTCGATATTCAGAACCTTTCGGTCCGCAACGACCGTGGACTGGCCGACCTCGACAGTTTCAATCTGCAGCTGAAAAAAGGTGAAATTCTCGGGATAGCCGGGGTGGCCGGAAATGGTCAAAAGGCTCTTGCCGAAGTGTTGACAGGGCTGAAAAATACCAGTCAGGGCAAGATTATCGCCCGGGGCGAGGATATCACCAACAGCAATGCGCGCTATTCGTACATTGCCGGGATTGCCCACATCCCCGAGGATCGTAAAACCATCGGGATTGCCCCCGATATGAGTATCGATGAAAACCTGATTATGAAGAGTTTCAAAAGCGGCTCCTTCCGCAACTGGATTTTTCAGGATAAGCGGGCGATCAAGCGTAATGCCGTTGAAAAAATTGAACAGTTTGCCATTAAAACCGGACCCGACGGAACGCCGGTGCGTTATCTTTCGGGGGGAAATATTCAGAAGGTCATTATTGCCCGCGAGCTGTCGGAGCATCCGGCGGTGCTGGTTGCCCTCTACCCGACGCGCGGTCTCGATATCGGCAGCGCCGAATATGTCCACAAGGTGATTGCTGATGGTGCCGATAAGGGGATGAGTACCATTCTGATCGCTGAGGATCTCGACGAATTGCTCAAATTAAGTGACCGGATCGCGGTCATGTTTCGAGGTCGGCTGATCGGCTACGTTGATCCACGTAAAACGACACGGGAGGAAATCGGCCTGATGATGAGCGGTGAAACTCCGGGAGGGGCCTCATGAAGCTGGTGATCGAACGCCGGGAGATCTCTTCTCCGCTCTTCCGTTTTACCGCCCCGATTGTTTCGATTGGCGTTGCCCTGTTTGTTGCCGGCTTCCTTCTTCTGGCCAGTGGTGTCAGCCCCCTCGAAGCATATCGCGAAATTATTGTCGAATCGCTCGGTTCCCTTTACGGACTCTCTGAAACCCTGGTAAAGACGACACCCCTGATTTTTGCCGGGCTGGGTGTCAGCCTTGCGTTCCGGATGCAGATCTGGAACATCGGTGCCGAAGGGCAGATCTACGTGGGAGCTATGGGGGCAACGTGGGTTGCGTTGTTTTCGGGGATTCAGAACCACTGGATGATGTTGATTGCGATGTTCTTTGCCGCTTTTTTCTGTGGCGGTCTCTGGGCGGGAGTTGCCGGCTTTTTGCGGGCGCGCTGGCAGGTCAATGAAGTCATCGTCACTTTGCTGATGAACTATATTGCGATCCTCTGGGTCGATTACCTTATCTACGGACCGTGGAAAGATCCCAAAGGGTTCAATTTCCCGCTGACCGCCCAGTTTGGTGATGTCGCCCGTTTTGCCGAATATTTCAACACCCGTCTTCACAGCGGTTTCTTCCTCGCGATGTTCTGCGCTTTGATTCTCTATCTGTTTATTGAACGGACTGTCTGGGGATACGAAATCAAGGTTATCGGCAGCAACCCGAAGGCGGCTCAATATGCCGGGATGAATACCGGAATGGCTATTTTCTTTGTCCTGTTTCTCAGCGGTGCGATCGCCGGAATTGCCGGTTTCAGTGAAGTTGCCGGATTGCAGCACCGTTTGCAGCATGGCATTTCTCCGGGTTACGGTTATACTGCGATTATCATCGCCTGGCTGGCAAAGCGGAGTGCCATCGGTGTCGTGGTTGTCTCGTTTCTAATGGGGGTTCTGCTGGTTGGTGGTGACAGCCTTCAGCTTTTCTGGCAACTGCCGGTCGCTTTTGTCTACGCGTTTCAGGGGCTGATCCTGTTTTTCCTGCTGGCGTCCGATTTTTTTATTGTCTACCGGGTCAAATTGATCAAAGGGGTCAAACATGCTTGAGATACTTCTCGACGCGACTGTTCGGGCGGGAACCCCGATCCTGTTTGCGACCCTCGGTGCCATCATCAATGAGCGGGCCGGAATTATCAATCTGGGAATCGAGGGCTTGATGCTGATCGGTGCCCTGTCGGGCTTTGCGGCAACCCACCTGACCGGATCGCTGCTGATCGGTGTCCTCGCCGCATTTGTTGCGACATTTATTGCCGGAAGTGTCCACGCTCTGATTACTGTACAACTGCGCGGCAATCAGATTGTCAGCGGGTTGGCATTGACGATGTTTGGCGTCGGAATCACGGCACTATTCGGTAAAAAAATGGTCGGATTAACGATCGTCGGCTTCAAACGGATCGCTATTCCCGGCTTCAGCCAGATTCCAGTCATTGGCAAGCCATTTTTCAACCAGGATATCCTGATCTATTTCAGCTTTCTCCTCGTCTTCCTGATCTGGTTTTTCTTTTACCGGACCCGCTGGGGGCTGGGGGTCAGGAGTGTTGGTGAAAATCCTGCGGCTGCCGATACCTGCGGTTTTTCCGTCAGTACCTATCGCTTTTTTGCGGTCACGATCGGCTCGGGGCTGGTCGGTATCGGCGGGGCATATTTAAGCCTGGCGAGTACTCCGATGTGGATTGAAAACATGACCGCCGGGCGAGGCTGGATTGCGGTGGCGCTGGTTATTTTTGCCGGCTGGTCAAGTCCGCGGGCAATGCTTGGAGCATATCTGTTTGGCGGGATTACCGCCATGCAGCTGCGTTTTCAGGCGATGGGGACGACCGTCAGCGCCCATATCCTGCAGATGCTCCCCTATTTTTTCACCATTCTGGTGCTGGTTGTTTCAACCCTGCGGTTGCAGAAGGGGGCGAGTCAGCAACCGGAGGGGCTGGGTTT
>CAZQFI010000358.1:0-3881 GCA_964592545.1 uncultured Geobacteraceae bacterium | reverse complement strand
ATCTCATAAGCCGCACGGCGCGGGCTGTCAGTTGGTTTAGAGGACAATTAAATCTGCATCCCTTCAAGCCGTCGAATCCGTTCCGCCATTGGCGGGTGAGTCGAGAAAAGCTGGGCCATTTTTTTACCACTCAACGGACTGGCAATAAACATGTGTGCCGTCGCTTCATTGACATTCTGCATCGGCATCCGCTGATTCGCCGTTTCAAGTTTGCGCAAAGCACTCGCCAGCGAATGGGGATTCCCGCACAACTCCGCCCCTTTTTGATCGGCACCATACTCGCGCGAACGGGAGATGGCCATCTGCACCAGCATCGCGGCAATCGGTGCCAGAATCATCATGACAATCATGGCAAAAGGATTGCTGTCTTCATCGTCACTGCCGCCAAAAATCATCGCCCACTGAGCCATATGCGCCATAAAGCTGATCGCTCCGGCAAAAGTTGCCGCAATTGAACCGATCAGAATGTCACGATTCTGGACATGAGCCATCTCGTGAGCCATAACCCCTTTCAGCTCTTCACGCGATAAAATCTGGGTAATCCCCTCTGTCGCGGCAACAACGGCGTGACTTGGATTACGCCCGGTCGCAAAAGCGTTTGGGGTTGCCTGAGGTAAGAGATAGACCTTCGGCATGATCAGATCATTTCTCTGGCACAGCTCACTGACGACATCGTAAAGAACGCCACTGTGGACTTCCTGGCCACGATACATTTTGACAACAATCTTGTCAGAAAACCAGTAACTGCCAAAGTTCATCACTCCGGCCATAATTAAAGCAATAAAAGCACCGCTCTGGCCGCCAAGTGCCCCGCCAAAACCCACCAGCACCAGAGTCAGCAATGTCATTAACATCACGGTACGCATTGTATTCATTGTTCTGTTCCCCTTTATATTTATTTTGAACTATTCTTGCATTCTTGTTTCTCAGGACGGCAGTTGCGTCCCGATAAATAACGGCCGACCGCTTAAAAAGTTTACAGCCGCTAGTCGTTTTTTTCCCGGAAGCTGTAATTCTCCAATCAATAGCGATCCCTCACCACAGGCGACAAGGACACCGTTTTTATCAGCCGCCAGAATCGTTCCCGGCTCTCCGGTAGCGTCACGAACAGTTGTTGCGGCAATCTTCAGAATATCCCCATCAAGAGAGGTATAAGTTCCGGGCCAGGGATCGAGCCCCCGGACCTGGTTATGAATGACCCGCGCCGGTTTCTGCCAGTCGATGACGCCATCCTCTTTTTTCAGCATGGGAGCATAACAGCTTAAACTGTCATCCTGCTTTTCTGCGACCAGCTCTCCGGTACAGAGAAGGTGCAGGGTTTCAGCCAACGCTTCCCGTCCCAGCACAGCGAGGCGGTCATGTAGCTCTCCGGCAGTTTCATTCTCGCCGATCTTCAGACTGCGCTTGACCAGCATATCACCGGTATCAAGGCCGACATCCATCAGCATGGTTGTCACTCCGGTTTCGGTCTCACCATCAATAATCGCCTTGTTGATCGGTGCTGCGCCACGATATTTCGGCAGCAGTGACGCATGGATATTGATACAGCTGTACTGCGGCATATCCAGAATCACCTTGGGCAGGATCTGCCCATAGGCAACCACAATAATCAGGTCAGGGTGCAACGCTCGAAGTTCTTCAACCGCCTGCGGATCACGCAATTTATGGGGCTGAAAAACGGGGATACCCTGTTCTTCCGCCAGCTGTTTGACCGGCGACGCCGCCACCTTTTTTCCGCGCCCCTTCGGCCGGTCGGGTTGAGTATAGACACCGACCAGGTTCACCCCTGCGGCAATCAGCCCCTCAAGTGGCGGCAGAGCAAATTCGGGAGTCCCCATAAAAACGGTGCGGATACTCTCAGTTTTTATCATCTGCCGTTTCCTTTTCCCTGATCATCTTGGCAAACTTTTTTCTGAAGATGGAACGCTTCAACGGTGAAAGACGGTCAACAAATAAAATTCCCTCAAGATGATCAACTTCGTGCTGCATCCCGATGGCCAGCAATCCGTCAGCCGTCCGCTCGTGAACATTGCCGTCGGTGTCCTGGTAGCGCAGGGTTGCCGTTTCGGTGCGCTTGACACTCGCCCAATAGCCGGGTACAGAAAGGCACCCTTCCTCTTCCAGAGATTCCCCCTCACCCCCAATAATTTCCGGATTCACCGCGATCAACAAATCCGCCGGTTCCTCATTGGAGGAGCAGTCAAGAACAATCAGTCGTTTAAGAACCCCCACCTGAGGCGCTGCCAGCCCAACCCCCGGAGCGGCGTACATCGTCTCAACCATGTCCTCGGCCAGCTGTTTCAGCTCATCATCAAATTCGGTCACCGGAGCCGATGTCTGTTTCAGCACAGGGTCCGGGTAGTGTAATATTTCTCGCACAGCCATCTTCTTCTCCAATAGCCCGATTTATCCTTCTAGATATAGAAAAAACCCTCCAATGGAAGGTCTTAAACTATTTTACCGTTTTATCACTCATATAGTCAACGATTCACCAATCGGTTCAGCTACGGGAAGAGCAACAGCTTGAGAGCGAATAAAAGCACAGTGACACTGACAACCTTCTTGATCCAGTCGTGCCCCTTATCAACCGCCAGTTTGGGACCGATCATCCCGCCGACCGAGTTTCCCGCCGCCAACGCAATCCCGAGCAGATAATCGACTTGCCCATGGGAGATAAAAACACCCAGAGCAATAAAAGTGTAGGCAAAGATAACAAAGACCTTGATCGCATTGATGCGTACTAGGTCGAGGCCATGAACCAGCAGCGCGGTAATAATCAGAAAGCCGACGCCCGCCTGGACAAAGCCACCGTAGATTCCGACACCAAAAAAAGAGACAACAAGGATAATTTTTCGCCACAGCCCGAAGGTGACGTCCTCCTGCCGAAAGCGCTTCATCGGATCGGCAGCAGTAAAAACCAGCACCCCGATCATAATCAGGGCCAGCACCCGTTTAAAGACCTGGTCATCGAGATTGATCGCCAGATTGGCCCCGACCCAACTTCCCAGCAGGGCCGGCGGGGTACAGAGCAGCGCCAGTTGCAGCGGCATCACCCCGCGCTTGCTGAACCCGCGAATCGCAAAAATATTCTGACAGAAGATCGCAATCCGGTTGGTTCCGTTGGCAACCGCCCCCGGCAATCCCATAAAAATCAGCAGCGGCAATGTCAGTAATGAACCGCCACCAGCCAGGATATTGAGAATACCGGCAACAACACCGGCAACAAACAGAAGGGGGAGCTGCCAGAAATACGCGTCCATCAATCACTCTCTCCAATCAGTTCCTGAATCACCGTCCCCGCCATCATCAGGCCGAATAGTGGCGGCAGATATGATGAGCTGCCGAGGGTCGGCTGGCGCTCGCTGGCATCAGCCCCCGTCAGGGGTCGAAACTCCTCGGTCGAATAAACGACTTTGATCCCCCGCTCAATTCCGCGCTGGCGCAGCTCCCTGCGAATCATCCGGGCCAACCGACATTTCCTGGTCGCTGAAATATCGGCCACCTCAATTTTTGTCGGGTCCAGCTTGTTTGCCGCCCCCATTGATGAAATAACGTTCAAACCCTTGTGATCGCAACTCTGCAGCAGATGGAGCTTATCGGTAATCGTGTCGATACAGTCGAGAACGTAGTCGTACTCTATGGCCAACAGCTCTTCGCTGGTATCACTCCGATAAGCACGGTGGTGGGTGACAACCTCAACCTGAGGATTGATGTCGCGACACCGCGCTGCCATCACCTCACCCTTAACCCGACCAACCGTCTTTTCCAAAGCAGGAATCTGCCGATTGATATTGGTCGGGCAAATCACATCGGGATCGATCAGGGTCAACCTGCCGATGCCACCACGCACCAGCGCCTCGACAGCATAACCGCCAACACCA
>CAZQFI010000357.1:0-4965 GCA_964592545.1 uncultured Geobacteraceae bacterium | reverse complement strand
TGATAGGAACAAAAGGGTGCTCTCGCCGCTTACTGTTCATATGCAACGCTTTGGCGACCAACTCTTTGCCCGTACCACTTTCTCCTGTGACCAGAACATTGGCCTGACTTGGAGCTACCCGCTCAAGGAGTGCAATCAGTTTTGTCATAGCTGGGCTGGTGCCGATAAGAGCTTTAAAAGAGAATCTCTGCTCAAGCTGCTGTTTTAACTGTAGGTTCTCCTTCTGAAGTTGCTCCCTCTCAAGTGCATTTTTAATGACTAAGCGTATCTCATCGTTCTTAAACGGTTTGGTGATGTAATCATAAGCACCAAGTTTCATCGCTTCAACAGCTTCTTCAGTTGAAGAAAAGGCCGTTATCATAATCACCGTAACGTGATTGTTTTCCTTGCGAAGGTGACGCAATAATTCGATACCTGACATTTGCGGCATCTGAATATCGGAGATAATCAGATCATAACTGTCGTTTCGCACCATTTCTACCGCAACAGCACCATCGGCGGCCTGACTGACCCTGTAGCCCTCTCGCTGAAGTAAGATCGACAGCATCTCGCGCAAACTGTTCTCATCATCGACGACAAGAATCTTGAATCTATCTTTTTCAGATAACATCCTTACTCATCTCCTGTTAAAAACCACAGAGCAAACCTGGCTCCCCCCAGAGAACTCACATCAACGGTCACGCATCCCCCATGTGCTTCAAGAACTGAATAGACTGAGGCTAATCCCAAACCGGTTCCTTTATCTTTTGTTGAGAAGAAAGGTTCAAAAATACGATTTTTTACCTCCTCCGAAATTCCCGGGCCGCTATCCTCAATAAAAATAACTCCTCCCTTTTGTGACTCAACCGAAAAAGACAGCCGCCCCCTTCCCTCCATTGCTTCGCAAGCGTTGATCGCTAAATCCCACAAAGCCTGTAAAACCTGATCACGATCCAGCATCAATTCAATGTTTTCAATATGATGGCACTGAATATCAATCATTTCAAAGCGATAGTCAGTTTTAAGAAGATCGATAAGCTGGTTGAGAATGGCTGAAACATCAACAACCTCTTTTTCAAGCCGTTTTGGTCGGGCAAAGCTCAAAAAATCGGTCAACAAACCATTTAAACGGTCTGCCTCTTTGACAACAATGTCCATAAGATGAATGTCTTCGGGTTTTGCGTGGTCAGCCTCTTTCAACAGCTGGACCGAACCACTTATAGAAGCGAGTGGGTTTCTTATCTCGTGTGCCATTCCCGCAGCGAGTCTGCCAATTGCAGCAAGACGATCGGCTTGTTTTAATTCCTCTTCAATTTTTTTAAGCTGGGTTAAATCCTGAAAAGTCACCAGGACACCAAGATCTTCCCCCTGACTTCCTTTGGCTGGAGTTGTTGCATAACCGAGAATGAGTTTCTCCCCAGTCTTTTTAACAAAATATCCTTCGGAGCGATTCAACGGTTTCTTCGTGGCCGTCTCACCAACCAGCAACCCGGGAAACACTGCTGTTGCCTCCCGATCGTAAACCTCAGAAAGAGATAACCCCGTGATATCGGTTGCAGCACGATTAAAGGAGCGAATATTCCCTTTTGAATTGATCAACATAAGACCGCTGCTAATATGCGACAGGATGGTCTGATTCATCATCTCCAGTTCAGCATAATCGATTGTTTTACGCTGCAACTTCTCTTCACTATGCCGCCAGCGCTCGGCCAGAGTACCACTGAGGATTGCCGTCAGAAAAAAAGCGACCGAATGGACAAAGATGACCGAAAAAAAAGTTTCATCCGAAACACTGCGGTACAGATTCAAGAAATGCAGAGAATCAAAAAACTGTAAATCGAGGACTCCACCAAAAAGGATAACCGCACTGGCCGCCGCCAGAATTGTCAAACGGCGTGACAGGAGAAAACTGGCTGAGACAACAACAAGGAGATACGCAAATGAGAAAACACTCTCAACCCCACCGGTCAGGAGGATAAGAGCCGTAACAAACAGAAGATCCCAGATAATTTGCAGTTGCGTAAAAAAATATAAATTGATTGTCTTCTTGAGAAGAAATGCCGAAGCCAGGGCCTCAGCATAGGAGATACCGATCAGGAAGAAAAAGGGGGAAATTGAAGTACGGCTGACGCTGCCATTGAGGTAAAAAACTGCCGCGCCACCGAGCAGAAAGGTAATAACCGCAGTCCGACAGATTAAATACCACGTCAAACTACGGTTATCGGCTCTCAAGGTTTGTTTCGTATCAATATCAGCAGGGTTCATTAACCGCCAACAGTTCCCGCCAGTTTAAAGATTGGCAGGTACATAGCGATAACCAGACCACCAACCGTTGTCCCCAGAAACAGCATCAACAGGGGCTCCATCATCGCGGTCAGGTTGCCAACAGCGTCGTCAACTTCGTCGTCGTAAAAATCGGCAATTTTACTCAGCATCGTATCCAGCGCACCAGCCTGTTCACCAACTTCAATCATCTGACACACCATCGGCGGAAAAACTCCGGACGCCTTCAAGGGCTCAGCAATCGTCTTCCCTTCGCTGATGCTCGCCCGAACCTGTGCAATCGCCTTTTCTATGGTACGATTGCCAGCCGTCTTCCTGACAATATCAAGCCCATCGAGGATCGGCACCCCACTCGATATCATCGTCGACATGGTCCTGGCAAACTTGGCCACCGCAACTTTCCGGATCAGAATTCCCATAACCGGCAATTTCAATGCCCAGTGATCAATTTTATCCCGCCCCTTATTCGTTGCATAAATTTTCTTTGCCGCAAAAATCACAAAGATAACGGTACCAATAATCAGCAGAATGTAATCCTGCACAAAATTACTGATATTTATAACAATCTGGGTTGGAGCCGGCAGAGCCCCTCCAAAATCGGCAAACATTTTCTCAAATGCAGGAATAACAAAAATCAGAATAACCGCGATAACGACAAGAGCAATACCGATGATGGTTACCGGATAGGTCATTGCACTCTTGACCTGCTTCTTCAGTTTCAAGGCTTTTTCAATATAGACAGCCAAGCGGTTTAAAATGGTGTCGAGGATACCACCAACCTCACCTGCAGCGACAAGGTTCACATAGAGTTCATTAAATGCCTTCGGGTGCTTCTTCAGTGCATCCGCAAAGGTGGCTCCCGACTCAACATCCTCCTTCACCTGCAGTAGAATTTCTTTAAATGTCTTATTATCCTGTTGCGAAGAAAGAATATCGAGACACTGAACCAACGGCAGACCCGCATCAATCATGGTGGCAAATTGCCGGGTAAAAACGACAATATCTTTGGTCGTAATTTTAGGCTTCAAAAAGCCAATATTAATCTCTGCATTTAACCCCTTACCCGCCTCTTTAACTTTATTGGCCTGGATACCCTGGCGACGCAGATTGGCCATCACGGCAGCTTCAGTGGCCGCCTCCATTGTCCCCTTTGCGTTCTTCCCGTCTCGTGCCCGACCTGTCCAAGCAAATGTTGGCATGGTCTACCCCTTTCCATTTCACCTTTTGTTAAAAACTATCTTCCATGTCCAGAATTCATTGATCTTTTACGACCCAGCACAGAAGCAGGATTGGCAAACATCTGTTTCAATTCATCCAGATCATGAGACCGCATCATAGCATCATCCTGAGTAATCTGCCGGGAATGAGCCAGCAGAAAGAGTGATTGATTCAGTGTCTGCATCGCAAATTTATCCTGACCGATCTGCATCTGAGAATAAATTTGATGAATCTTATCTTCGCGGATCAGATTTCTGATGGCCGGGTTGGGAACCATAACCTCCAGAGCCATGACCCGCCCCTTACCGTTGGCCTGAGGCATCAGAGTCTGTGACAAAACCCCTTCCAAAACAAAAGAGAGCTGGGTTCGTACCTGGGATTGCTGATTCTCAGGAAAAACATCAATGATCCGGTTCATTGTCTGAACACACGAGTTTGTATGCAACGTCGCAAAACACAAGTGACCCGTCTCAGCAATCGTAAGTGCAGCTTCGATGGTCTCGATATCACGCAACTCTCCAAGCAGCACAACATCGGGATCTTGGCGCAGAATGTACTTCAACGCTTTTTTGAAAGATTGTGTATCAGCACCGACCTCACGTTGATTAATAAGACATTTTTTGTGTGGATGCAGATACTCAATAGGATCCTCTATCGTGATAATGTGTTCATGCCTTTCACTGTTGATAGCATCGATAATTGCCGCAAGTGTCGTTGTTTTACCACTTCCCGTTGGACCCGTGACCAGAATCAGCCCGCGTGGTTTTTTTGAAAGACTCCTGACGACCGGGGGCAATCCCAAATCCTCAAAACTTTTTATCTCAAAAGGGATGGCGCGAAAAGCCCCGGCAACAGCCCCTCGTTGAACAAAGATATTCCCTCTGAAACGGGAAAGCCCTTTCACACCAAATGAGAGATCAAGTTCATTTTCCTCTTCAAACTTCCGTTTCTGGGCATCGGTCAAAACACTGTAACAAAGCTGCTTCGTTTCCGCTGAGGTTAAATTAGCCCCGGGCATCGGATTCATTTTTCCATCAATACGAATCTGAGGAGCAGATCCCGTTGATATGTGTAAATCCGAAGCACCCTGCTCAATCATCGATTTGAGCAATTGATGCATATTTGCCATATAACCCCCTTGTTTCTCAGCAATAAGAGAAAATCACTTAATCGTCAGCAACAGTTGTTCTTAAGACTTCTTCAAGAGTTGTGACACCTTCGATCATCTTGCTGATCGCCGACTGACGCATCGTCTTGACACCGAGACGCATCGACTCCTGTTTTATTTCCGCGGTATTTGCTCCGGAAAGAATCATCTCTTTTATATCTTCAAACATCGGCATAACCTGATAAATACCGATCCGCCCTTTGTAACCGGTATCGTTACAGACGGAACATCCACGCCCCTTAAAGGTAGAAAACTTACCGATCTGATCTTCAGGAACTCCGGCAGACAGTAAAGCCTCCTTAGAATGTTTTTCAGGC
>CAZQFI010000356.1:0-4673 GCA_964592545.1 uncultured Geobacteraceae bacterium | reverse complement strand
TTGCGTTTGAGAATCCGATTGATCGTGCGAAGTGAAGGTAACGGTGATACGCCAAGATCTTCCAACTCCCAGTGAATGGCCTGCGCACCACAGAACAGGTCCTGATTGTAGAGATTCAAACGCACGAGCTTGACGATCTCCTCAATCTCTGTCGGTGTACGATTGGCAACATTGGTTGGGCTCTTTGACAAGCTGTTGAACCAAGCATTGTCCAGACCCGAATGTCGCTGGAGCCATTTGTAAAGCCAAGAGCGCGATCGTCCGAGAGAGGAGCAGATGGCATTGGGCCTTTCACCGGCAAGAAACCTGCGTACTGCTAATATCCGTTGTTTTTCTTCGTCATCCATGAACACCTCCATATGGAAATGTTCAGAAGAATGACAGGTGGCTATTCGATTGTCAGAGAACTATTTTGTCCACGATGTCGTGGCACGTTTTTTTGTCTACGATGTGCTGGCACTTAACATTTAAGGATTACAACCCCTCCATCTGCAGTGAAATTTCTTTGAGTAATGGCCGGTTAATCTCATTGTCGGGGGTTTTCGGCAGAAATTTTGTCAGGCGGATCGCATCGGGAAGGGCGAACTCCCCCCGTTCTTCAATAACGTGTTCCTTGATGGCCTGAAGGGATTCGGCGTTATAGCTTTCATCGGTGTAGTTTTTCAGGACACAGAAGGCCAGGAGCATATAGCCATAGACGGGGTGGTCGATAAAAACGACGGCGCACTCTTTGACCCGCTCATGGCTGAGGATGACAGCTTCGATCTCTGCAATCTTCCGGTTACCTGCTCCGGAGCTGAGGGCGATATCGGAACGGCCGGTCAGGACGTAGCTGCCATCTTTCCAGACGATAGCTCCATCTCCGGTTGCATAATATTTTTTCCCTTTAAACTTGTCCCAGTAGATGGAGCGGTAAGCGCTGCTGTCCCCATAGAGGTTTGTACACAGGGAGGGCAGGGGGTTGGTGAGGACGAGGAACCCGGGTTCATCGACGCCATCAACAGGCTCACCGTTCTTTGTGACCAGCTGGCATTTAACCCCCGGCAGTGGATGGAGACGGGTATTCTGTTTGCTGCCGGCAATGCCGGGGATATTGGCCATCAGGCTGCCGCCCGATTCGGTCTGCCCCCAGATGTTGATCAGGGGAATTTTCCCCCGTTTCGGCAGGGTGTGAAGAACCCATTTGTAGAGATCTTCCTTGATTTCTCCCCCACCACAGCCGATCAGTCGCAGGGAGTTGGCTGCCTTTGCTTCGTAGCGGCGGCTGTTCTTTGCCCGCATGACACTGCGCAGCAGGGCGGGATTACTGAACATCCGGGTGATGTGAAAGCGATCAAGAAAGTCGAAGAAGAGAGCGGTATTTTCGTAGGTGATACTCCCCTCGTAGATAAAGACGGTGCTTCCCAGCGAGAGGGGGCCGTAAAGGCCGTAGGTATGACCGGTAATCCATGCCAGATCTGCCGTACACCAGAAGATGTCACGGTCATCCATGTCAAACAGCAGCTCGGTGGTAAATTGTGCCCACATCAGGAATCCGGCAGTTGAGTGAACGACCGCTTTTGCTGTTTTTGTCTTTGATGCCGTGTAGAGCATAAATAATGAATCGTCAGCGGCGTGAACGGTGTCAACTTTGGCTCCCTTGGAAAATTCTTCGTCGGTGATCAGATCCTGATACCAGAGATCCCTTTTCGGCTGCATGTGAACCCGCTCTTTTGTCCTCTCGATAACGATGCAGTGTTTGATTTTGTAGTCAATTTTACTCAGCGCATCGTTGACTTTCTCCTTTAAGCGGTGAGCGGTTTGCGGGCAACCATCGGCAGTGACAATATATTTTGCGCGGCAATCTTCGAGCCGCTCGGCAAGGGATTCTGATGAATGGGCAATGTGGTAGATGATATGGACCGCACCGATCTGGGCACAGGCGAGCATGGTGACAATGGTTTCGGGCAGGTTGGGGGTGAAAATCAGGACATTATCCCCCTTTTTAACCCCCAGATTCAGTAATGCCATCACCAGCCGCTCAACCTCGTAGGCGAGGGTGTGGTAGGTGTAGACCCGTTCTTTCCCGTCAACTCCCACCCACATCAGTGCTGCTTTGTTGCGCCGATGGGTCTTGAGGTGTTTGCCGATCGTATTTTTCCAGATATCGATCCGGCCTTCGGGAAACCAGCGATAAAAAGGGGCGTTGGATGTGTCGAGAACCTTCTGGTAGGGGGTCTCCCACTGCAGGTATTTTTTTGCCAGAATATCGACAAGTGGGTTGGTTTCAAGCGTATTGAGATTTTCGTATTCTTCGGCAGAGATGATTTTACGCTGGTAGCTGCAGACTGTTTCAGACATTGACTGCTAGTCCTTTCTTCGCATTTCGTTCTGGGAGCGAAACAGGTCGCCGATAGTCTCATAAGAAGGGGGAAGTTCTTTCAAAATCTTCATAAATACCTTGGCTGTCGCAACAACATCTCCAAGGGCGGTATGGCGCTGATCACATTGAACGCAGTAGCGTTCCAGCAGGTGCTCCAGCGGCTGATGTTTCTGGTCTTCGTGAGCCATCTGGTAAAGAAACATGGTGTCGAGCCAGACGGTATCATTAATGCCGACATTGTAGAGTTCTTTCAGGTGGCGATGGAGCATCTTGATATCGAAGAAAATATGGTGACCGACGATGACGCTGTCACCGATAAATTGCAACAGTTCGGGGAGAACCTCTCCGACAGTCGGCTTGTCGTCAAACATTGAATCGACCATGCCATGGAATTCGGTTGATTCGGGAGGGATCGGAATCGGCGGCTTGGTATACGCTTCAAACAGTTTGGTGATTTTCCCTTTTTTCAGTTTGACGGCCCCAATATTGATGATGACATCAGTGGTTATATCAAGGCCGGTTGTCTCGAGATCGAGGACACAGAAGCTGGTGTCGTGGATCGCCTGTTTCAGGACCGAACGGTCTTCAATCTGTTCACAGGCGCTGATTACGTAGGCAAGAATCGGGTCGCTGGTTTCCCTTTTGCGATTTCCGGTCAATCCTTTGAAGATCGATTTCAACATCTGATCGGTCCAATCGGTGGCAGAGGGAGATCTGCATAGCGGTTTTGAACTTTTTTAGTAGGCAACCTTGGCAAATGGAGATTGTGCGGCAGCCTCGAGTGCGTCGGCCAATGTCCGTATCCCGTGAGCTTCGAGCAGTGGAATCAGTTTGATCAGGATTTCTCCTGTGACAATAGCATCACCGAGGGCGGTATGACGACCGACAATTGTGACATTCAGCCGTTCGGCCAATCCATCGAGGGAATGGGAATCCTGGTTCGGGTGAAGGATTGATGAAAGGAGCAGCGTATCGAGAACCGGGTTATCAAAGACAATTCCGGTTTTTTCCTCCTGCAGTTGCAAAAAACGCATGTCAAAGGCGGCATTGTGGGCGACAAGGACCGAATTTTCGACAAAGGTGTGGAAGTGCGGCAGGACTTTGTCGATCGTTGGCTGTCCCTGCAGGAGTGCCGGCTGAATACCGTGGATAGCAACCGATTCGGGGGGAACAAAGCGTTTCGGGTCAACCAGCTGGTCGATAACTTCGTGATAGAGGAGTTGACCGTTAACAATGCGGATAGCTCCCAGCTGGATGATTTCGTCACCCTGGGACGGATTCAACCCGGTCGTCTCTGTGTCGAAGACAACATAGGTCAGCTTACGCAGCGGGGTCTGTTCCAGCTCCTGCCATTCCCCGCGATTGAACAGATCAAATTCGTAAGAAACGGGACGATGCTCTATTTCACTCTGAATGGCCAGTCGGCGATTCTGGTCGATTGGCGGCAGGGTAATTGAAATCCCGGTATATTGGCGGTCGGGATCATAAATGAATGAGATGCGTCCCGACAGGTTTTCAATGGTGTCCTTGAAATTGAGGAGATTCCCCTTGGCGTCGGTAATCAAGGGGGTGTTCTGCCAGGTGTCGAGGAGATCCTTGCGCACACTTGTTTCGGGCCACGAGATGAGAAGCTCGGACCCCGCCTCGTCTTTACTGGTCAGGGTCAGCAATAACTCGGGGATCTTGACGTGGGTTTTAAGCAGGCCGGCCAAATGGGAAATCGCCTGAACCATCGAATAGCTGTCGAGTTGCAGCCAGATCCCTTTTGGGGCAACCGGGGTGACCTTGATAGCAAAACGCTCCTGGATATTTTTACTGATCACGTCGAGGAGGTTGTCGGCGAGGACATTCTCATTTTTACTCAGAGCGTGAAGGTGGAGGGCATAGTTTGCTCTGGCTTCGGCGACCTTTTCCTGTAACGATTGTGACGCCCGGTCAATTTTTTTCCGGTAGCGGTGTAATTCATCGGGATCAAGCTGCGGGCGTTCAAGAATCTGGGTGATGGAGTTACGGATATCCTCCAGGTCTTTCTGTTGCTCGTCAATCAACGATTGAATCAGCATGTCGCGACGGCTGTCAGACTCAATCTGATGGGTCATATCTTCAAGGGTGAGGACAAATCCAGAGATGACCATGGCATCGCCCTGCTCGGTAAAGAACGGCGCCATATTGATTCGCAGACAGAGCCCGCTGCGGAGGGTCACCATCGTTTTATTGCCCATCTGGGTTCGCCCCGATTCGTGGCACTTGTGGAGTATTTCGAGACCGTGAATAATGGGATCACGATGAAGGGTACTGAAAATTGAACGGC
>CAZQFI010000355.1:0-11624 GCA_964592545.1 uncultured Geobacteraceae bacterium | reverse complement strand
CGCTGACAGGCAGCATCCTGGCAGGTCTTCTGGCGGGCTCGATTGTGATTGTCGGGGCGACCCTCGGCCGAAAAATCAAGCAAGTGATGACACTTGCCGAAGATTTGAAGCCCGTCACGGACGATCCCCTGGCACAACGCGAAATCAACGAACTGTGCCGAAAATATCAATTTCTAAATGATTACTGTGATCAGGCGTCCCGTTACCTGCGTCCGCAGCTAACTTACGGCGAACTGAAAGCAATGCGTCAGTGGGTACGGAGCAACTGCTAAGCCCGCTCAAAAGGTTCGTAAAGGCGCTTATACTCATCCTGAGCATAGCGGTCGGTCATACTGGCAATATAATCGCAAATAACCCGCTCTTTCCCAAACACCTCAAATCTCAACTGATGACGCTCCGGCAGCAATGTCGGATTGGCCATGTAATTTTCAAACAGTAATGTCAAAAAGCGTTCAGCCTTGACCCGCATCCGCTCAACTTTTGAGTGACGGTAGAGGCGTTTGAACAGGAATTTCTTCAACTGACGGTTCAATTCTTCCATGGCGGGGCTCATACACACAAGATTGCCAGGATGGCTCCGTACATCGGCCGGCGTTTGAATATTGTTTTCGCTCAGATTTGATCGGGTTGCTTTGACCAGATCGTGAATGAGTTCACCGATCAGATAACTGATCGTCTGGAGGATGTGGCGCTTTTCATCAATTCCGGGAAATTTTCTCCCGATGCGAAGATAGGTCTGCTGCCAGAGCTCGACGACGGTAAGGTCATCCAGAGAGATGTAACCCGCCTTCAGGCCATCATCAATATCGTGATTATTATAGGCAATTTCATCGGCCAGATCGATAATCTGGGCCTCCAGGGTTGCCCTTTCTTCGGGAGCGTAAGGCTGAATGGCCGCATGATCCGCCTTATCATAGGCCGATGAGTGTTTGATGATCCCTTCCCTCACCTCCCAGCTGAGGTTGAGCCCATCAAAACCGGGATAACGCTGTTCAAGAACTTCAACAATGCGGAGAGACTGCTGGTTATGCTCAAAACCGCCATACTCTTTCATCAGTTGGTTCAAAACATGCTCACCGGTATGGCCAAACGGAGTGTGACCGAGATCGTGCGATAAGGCCAACGCCTCGACAAGATCTTCATTCAGTCGCAGGTTTCTGGCGATTCCTCGGGCAATCTGTGCAACTTCAAGGGAGTGGGTCAACCGGGCCCGGTAATAATCTCCCTCATGATTAACAAAAACCTGCGTTTTGTACTCAAGCCGCCGAAACGCTGCACAATGGATGATCCGGTCACGATCGCGTTCAAAAGCCAACCTTTCATCCTTGAAAGGTTCTTCAAACTTACGCCCAAGACTTTGATCGCTGTAGGCAGCATAAGCTGCAAGGCCCTTTTCACCCATTATTCACACTCTCCGCTGTTTACCGATAAAATGTTTCATACCCACCAGCTAGATCATTTTCGGGAAGGAAAATCTTCGAGCATCTGGTGTACCGTATTTTCGATCCGTTGCTCTCTTTTAGCCGGAGACAGGGAATGATCAATCTCAGATTTGGCGAGCCCCCGGAAGATCACTTTTCCGGAAGCAGCCTCGCTGAATACGATGGAAATGTCTCCCTCGTCGATGTGAACTGTGATGGGTTGCGTCTTTGAGGTACTGATATTGCTTTTGAGATAAGTGCCGTCAATATTGACCGATTTTGTTTCTAAACCAAGGACAGCGTCAACCCACATATCGGGTGCTTCATTTGTCTGCCGGTATCCTTTCCCCGCCAGAATATCCTCCACCGAAGTTCTTAAAGTCCGGTCGTAGCGCGGGTCAATCGTCCCGTTATTCCCGGCATTTTTCCAGGCAAATGTGTGTAACTGCGAAATATCTACGGTGTCATCGTATTTTTTCTCAATCAGCGGCACTCTGGCAACTGAGCAACCAAAGAGGAGAAAAAACAGAAGGACAAAAATAGTTTTCTTCATGGTGTAAGCCCTTAAATTCTACATAAGTGAAGATTATTTTTTATCGGACGCCGCAAACATTTCATCTTTGTGGCGGTCATAGATCTCTTTGATCTCGTTACTCATGCCGGAAAAACAGGTAACCTGAGTCTCCGATAATTCATCCCAACTGTAATATTTACTGCCAGCCTCATTGATAACATTCACAAAAACATTTTCGATAATTTCAACTGATTCCTTGGCATTAATCTTAATCATCATAACCTGACTGTCTCCTGTGAATACGATATTGTAGGGATTATAGGTTCAGTTTGAAACAACCACAGCAAACAATCAATTTCTTTTTTCGAGCTGATGAATTTTCAGAAGGTTTGTTGTTCCCGGAGCCGAAAGGGGGCTTCCCATAGTGATAATAACGATATCGCCGGGTTGGAGAATCTTCCGATCAAGAACGGCTTTTTCTACGGCTTCAATCTGTGCTTCAGTCGTCCCCTGAATATCAACCAGCAAAGGATTAACCCCCCGATACAGAGCGAGATGACGCTTAACATGCCGATTCGGGGTCACGGCGATAATTGGCAGTACCGGCTGGTGTTTTGCAATAAGTGCTGCGGTACTTCCGGTCTGGGTAAACGCGAGAATGGCAGCCGCATCGACAGTGACGGCAACCTGAGATGCTGCCTGACCGATGGCATCGGGCAGATTATCCCGCAGAGAAGCTGTTTCGGTCGAGACACCCCGAACTTTCAAGGTTGGCTCACTCTCAATATCCCGTGCAACCCTGTCCATAACCTTAACCGCCTCCACAGGGTGCAGCCCTGCTGCGGTCTCTCCCGAAAGCATAACCGCGTCTGTTCCATCAAGGATTGCATTTGCAACATCAGAAGTTTCAGCTCTGGTCGGACGCGGGTTTGCTATCATACTTTCAAGCATCTGAGTCGCCGTAATGACCGGTTTGCCCAGCTGATTACATTCACGAATAATTCGTTTTTGAATAAGGGGAACCTGTTCCGAGGGGACTTCGACACCAAGGTCACCGCGGGCAACCATGACACCATCAGTTGCTGCAAGGATCGCCGAAAAATTATCGACAGCCTCCGGTTTTTCAATCTTTGCAATGATGCTGATCGGGGAATTTCTCTCGACAAGGATCTGTTTCAGCTGCTTCACCTCTTCAGCGGTCCGGACAAAAGAGAGCGCGACCCAGTCGAGTTGCTGCTCAATAGCAAAGTCGAGATCGGCAAGATCCTTTGGTGTCAGAGCCGGAGCAGAAACCTTGACCCCGGGCAGGTTAATCCCCTTACGGTCTTTAAGAACACCTCCCACTTTGACCCTACAGTGCACATTGTTAGCGACACTTTTTAGAACTTCAAGTTCCAACTGTCCATCGTCGAGCAGAATCTGATCCCCGGGGACAACATCGTGTGGCAGCGCCGGATAAATGGTCGGGATAAGCCCGTCAGCACCGAGTACATCATCGGTGGTAATGATGACCTCCTGCCCGGGTTCAAGCGTCTGGCTGCCGTTTGCCATCAGACCTGTTCTAATTTTAGGTCCCTGCAGGTCACCAAGGATTGCCACAGTTTTTTGATTTTGTTCCGCAATCTCTCGAATTTGTGTGATCCAGGTAGCCTTCTGCTCAAGTTCGCCATGGGAAAAATTCAATCTAAAAACGTCGACGCCCGTATTAAGCAGTTCCTCCAGCTGTTTTTTTTCAGCACAAGCTGGACCAACGGTGGCAACAATTTTTGTACGTCTGAACATTTTTTCCTCCTGGCAGTTGATGATACGATCTGGGGGTCACGAGATAAGAGCGATTTGCAGATCCATAACATTGGTGTTTGTCGGGCCGATTTTATATAAATCACCCAATGCGCTAAAAAAATTATAGGAATCGTTATTGTCGAGGTATTTTTGTGGATCGAGTCCACGATCTTGAGCACGGAAAACGGTTGTCTCGTCGACAAATGCTCCGGCAGCATCAGTTGGACCATCGCTACCGTCGGTACCGGCACTCAGCAGTGTTATATTTTTTGTTTCAGCCAGTTCTAAAGCAGCAGCCAGAGCAAATTCCTGGTTCCTGCCACCCTTTCCAGAACCCGTGATCGTAACTGTTGTTTCACCTCCGGAAAGGAGACAAACAGGCCGGTTGAAAGAAGATCTGTTCAACTGAATGTCTTTTATATACGCGATGTGATCTGCTGCAACAACAGAAGCTTCGCCCTCGAGCAGCCGAGGAAACAGCAATACGTGGTAACCCAACTGCTCGGCTGCCTTTTTTGCCCGGAGAAGAGCGATACGGTTGTTTGCGACAATTGTATTCTGAGTGTTGAGGAAGCACACATCATCGGGCTTTGGAGTCTCTGCGCTGTGTCCGTTCTGACCCGAGGTGATATGTCGGAGAATACTCTGAGGGATTTTGCTCTCAATCGCGTACTTTTCAAGGATCATACAACAATCTGCATACTTTGTCGAATCAGCAACACAGGGGCCCGATGCGATACTTTCGAGATCGTCACCAATAACATCTGACAACACCAGACTGATCAACGTTGCCGGATATGCCGCTTTTGCCAATCGGCCCCCTTTGATAGCAGACACATGCTTTCTGATGGTGTTTATTTCGTGAATTGTTGCGCCACAGGTAAGCAGCAACTCTGTCGTTTTTTGTTTATCACTGAGCGAGATGCCTTTAGCAGGCAGAGGCAGTAATGCCGAGCCACCGCCGGAGATCAGGCAGAGAACCAACGTGTCGGCATCTGCCGAGGAGACAAGCTTGAAAATTCTTCGGGCATTGGCTAAACCGTTTTGGTCTGGCAGTGGGTGTCCCGCCTCACAAATTTCAATTCGCTTCAGCTCGGTGGTATACCCGTATTTAACAGAAACACAGCCGGCAGTTATCCTTTCTCCCACAATGGACTCAACTGCCTTCGCCATCAGGGCACTCCCCTTACCTGCGCCAATAACGAGGATTTTGGTAAATTTATCGAGGTCATAGACCTGCTGATCGACGCTCAGAAGACCATTCTCCAGGGAAAAGATCCTCTTAACTGCCACGTCCGGAGCAACAGCAGTTAACCCGGCAGTAAAGATTTCTTTGGCATGACGGTATTTTGTCGGATTAGAGATCATTTTTAAAACTCATGACTGAAGATAAAAATGCTGAATTTACTTGAAAACAATCATATTTTTTAGTTTAATGGATATTAACGTTTATTTACAAATTAACTTTTTACTAAACTCATAAGTACTCGGATCTGGAAAAGGCCGAAAGGGAACAAATCGATGCCATTAACCGGCGAACTTGAACATTTACCGATTGTTGATGTTATCCAGCTTATTCATTCGACCCGTAAATCGGGAACACTGAATGTGTACAGTCGTAAAGGTGAAGGGCAACTCGTATTTAACAATGGTTATATCGTCAGTGCAACCCATTCGAGCGAGAAACTCAAGATCGGCAAGATTCTCCTTGAGAGTCACATCATCAACCAGGCTGATCTCGACAAGGCGCTGGGAATTCAGGAGCTTTCCAGTGATGATAGAAAGCCCCTGATTGCAACACTGCTTGACCATTGTGGTTTATCAAAAGAAGCGGCGTTCAAAGCTCTTGAGACGCTGATTGAGATGACAGTTGTCGAAATGATCTGCTGGACCAAGGGGATTTTTACCCTCGACATTGATGAGATTAACGTGTCCGATGACTATCGTTATCTGCCGAAACAATTGCAGACTGTCACCCTCGACACCCAAATGGTCTTGATGGATGCGCTGCGGATTTTTGACGAAAAAGTTCATGCCGGTGAAATTCAACTGTCCGACGAACCCCTGGAAGAAAATCGTCTCGAAGAGATAGAACGAAGTCACGAAGAGACCAATCAGGAAGACGACGATTCTGAAGAGATTGTCGTCTCGGAGGATCTTCTCGGGCTTGCAGATCTCGATAAAGTCGAAAGAAAAAAACCACACGTTTTCAAAGGGCTTGAGGCCTTTGATCCGGCCGATATCCACCGGCAGGTTATCGATAACACGCATGCGGAACTGTCGGATGAAGGCAAGGAGAAGCTGGTTCAATTTCTGTCCGGAATATCGACAACTTTTCTCGATATCAACGGTGTTCACTCCAACGGAACAAAATCACAGGCAGTGATCATCTATACCTGTGATGAATTTCTTCAGCACGCGATTATGACGGTGTGCAAAAATGAAGGGATTCTTGTCTTTACGACAGATAATCGTCACGAGCTTGATAATCTGATTGAACGGGCACTGTTTAAATACCTTGAGCCGGTCCTCGTCTTCAGTGGTCCGGTCAGCGGTGTCGAAGGGTTCAGCAAAGAGGCTATTGTAGATATCCGCTCCCTCAAGATGGCACAGTATCCGCAGATATCAATTATCCAGCTTGCATCGCCTCTCGATTTCACCTTTTCTCTGCAATCGCTGAATGACGGTACCCGGGCGGTTTTTCCGATGCCCTATTTTTCAGAACGGCAGGAAACCTTTGCCGATGATATGATCAACTTTCTGAATGCTTTTCAGGTCTACATACGTGGTTGCTTCAATGAGGAGCGCCGCCAGCAGTTTGCAAAGCTGCGCAACAGTCTGTCAGGCTTGAGATTGCTGCGAAAAGCCCCCGATATTTCCCTGATGGTTCTCCAGTTTGTCAGCGAACTTTTTGACCGTTCTGTGACGCTGATTGTCGACAGAACGGAGATGATCGCTGAACGCAGTATCGGGGTTATTGCAGACAAAGACCTCGGTCCTGCTGCCCCGATGAAATTTCGTATTCCAATTCGCAAGGACTCCCTTTTCGCAGAAGTGATCGATTCCGGAAAAAGTTTTCTCGGAAAGTCTGATGATCGCACCCTTGAGGACCTGTTCTACCCCGAGATTGGAGCGCCTACGGACGAAACGTTTCTGCTGCTGCCGCTGAAGAGCAACGATCGGGTTATCACCATTACCTATGCAGATTTTGGTCACCGCAAAGCCGGCCAGGTTTCCCTCGATTTTCTCGAATTTTTTGTTGGCCAGGCCGGAATTGCCATGGAAAATGCCCTGTTTCGTAAACAGCTCGCGGACTCTCATCAACCCGAAGTCAAACACTAGGACAGATCTATGGACAGTAAGACTTTAAATCAGATTCTTGAGATTGCTTTTGCCAAGCGGGTTTCCGATATCCACTTTGAAGTTGATAATCCACCGTTTTTCCGCGCTCATGGCCAACTGCTGCGATCCAAACTTGCCAGCTTAAAACCGGCAGATACCGAGTTTATTGCCGCCACGATCATGAAGAACAACAAGCGCGACCTTCCGGTTGACTTCACCGAGTTTGATGCATCCTATGCTCTTGAAAATGGCGGTCGTTTCCGGGTCAGCATTTTTAAACAGCGGGGGAATATCGGCATCGTCATGCGGGTCATTCCACCCGAAATCGGTAATTTCAAGGAACTGAGGCTGCCGGCAGTACTCGCCGAAATAGTCAAAGCACCGAATGGCCTCATTCTGGTGACCGGGCCGACGGGGAACGGCAAATCGACGACTCTGGCGTCAATGATCAACTATATCAATGAGAAATACGCCTACAACATTATTACGATTGAAGACCCGATAGAGTTCCTTTTCTCATCGCATAAAAGTTGCATTATCCAGCGTGAGGTTGGCATTGACACAGATGATTTCAGCGCTGCGTTAAAGGCGTCGCTCCGGATGGATCCCGATGTGATCATGGTTGGTGAGCTCAGGGATCTGGAAACAATTGATGCCTGCGTTAAAGCATCGGAAACGGGTCATCTGGTTTTTTCGACCCTCCACACCCAAAACGCCGCATCAACGATCAACCGTATCATCGGCCATTTTCCACCCGATTCTCAGGAAATTATGCGCCAACGGTTGGCCGATATTCTGGTAGCAACCATCTCACTGAGGCTGGTTGAAGACAAGTCCGGTGAAAATCTTATTCCGGTCGTCGAGGTCATGCGCACAACGACAACCATTCAGGCCTGTATTCGTGACGGGAATCTTGATGAGATTGAAGGGCATATCGAAAAAGGAACGGCACAATATCAGATGCAATCGATGGATCAGCACCTGATTCAGCTGTGCAACAAAGGGATCATTTCGATGCGTGAGGCCAAGCGGGTTTCGACTTCGATGGATCTGGAGCGCAAACTGACGTTTACCTGATCATGTCCGGGACACCGGATGAGTTGTTTTTCAACTTTTCCGGTGTCCCGGTTTATCCGAGCTCTCTCTCCCTTTGAATCAGCGCAACAACGCCATCGTACATATCCTGAACACACTCAACTTCGGTGACACCTAACCGACGACTGTTGCTGATATCAAAAATCGCACTTTCACTCTCAGAATGTTCTCCATGAATGCCGCGAATCTGTAAATTATGAGCAGTGGTGATTTTTTTAAATTCTGCCATATCAAGTGCCAGGTGAGGCAATTTGATATGCACGCTGGCCCGCATTGCTGTCCCTAAATTGGTCGGACAACTGGTCAGGTAACCAAGGCGCTGGTCGTAGAGAAACGGAATCGATTGTTCAATCTCGGCAATAGCCGTTACAAGCCGCCTGAACACAGCTTCAATGTCACCGCCGGGCTGCATGGAAATGATCCGCAGCTGATCTTCTTCATTGACCCAGATCAGAAATGTCTTCTCGTAATTATGAAAAATCCCCCGGCCATCGGGCCAGTCGCGATTCAAACCGGCGGCATCGAGAAAACGATCCCCTGCTTTGAACAGAAAGTGGTCTTCGACAAGACGGTTCCGCGTCTCTTCCGTCATGCCACTTAAGGGAAAATAGTCTCCAGACAACTCCCCGCTGAGCGTGTTTACAGCAGCAATCACCTGCTCTTCAATGACCCGGCGCTGGTAACGGGTGACAGCTGGTCCCAGTGGCATACCATCAATATTTCTCCCAACCCGAATCCGGGTTGAAATAATAAAGCGATTTTCGGGATCGGGATCGGGGGCATGCAGAGAAGCGGGATCGATGTTGCTGCTGTGACTGTCGTTGGCAGAAAAACCATGGTAGTCAGCAATAATGGGGTTAAACAAGTCGGAAAACAGGTGGTACGACTCATCATCACCGGCGTAAACACCGATACTGCTGTCCTGATTGACAACCCCGGAGTTGATCGCCTGGGCAAAGGTGAAACCGTTTCCGGTGATTCTTTCCTGCAGTTTTTCGAACATTTCACGCGTCAAATAACGACAAAGCAAAGAGTGGCAGTCGGGACTGAAAACCGGAAAACTATTATTCATAGATCCTCCAACGGTCTATGCAGAATCCTTCGCGGAAGATCTCTCTGAATGAGCTTCAGATTCTTCAGCGGGTGGTTGTTTTGACGTGTTTCTTACTTTGTTGACCAGATACAAAATTGCAAAAGTCGTCGCTAACGTGAGAAATGTAAACAGGATATCGGCAAAGCGAACGGGTTCGTCCATGGCTCCCTCCAGATTGACTATAAGCGATTGTCCAACAATCAATTTACCATCCAAACAGAGCAATAGAAATAAAAAAAGGACGAAGCATTTGCTTCGTCCTTTCAGATGTTGCCCCTCAGGACAACCAGTAACTTATGGCTGGGGCACCAGGGATCGTCCACTCCGTCACCAACATCACGTTGGCTCCTGCGTCGACTCACCTATATTCGCTGACACGGCCATCCTGGCCGTTTTTCTGACATGAAGTCAGCGCTCACTCCGCTTCGATCCCTTTCGAAATCTGCGGTTACTTGAAATGGCTGGGGCACCAGGGATCGAACCTGGGAATGCCGGAATCAAAATCCGGTGCCTTACCGCTTGGCGATGCCCCATTAAATGAGATGGATTTTCTAACAAAGTTAAATTACGCCGTCAAGCGAAAAAACCTGTTTATATCAAAGAACCGCCTTGGCAGCGTCACACAGCCGATCCATGTTGTCACGGGTCATTCCGGCAACGTTGATCCGTCCCGAACTGACGATATAGATGGAAAATTCATCTTGTAATCGGGCCACCTGCTCTTTCGTCAGGCCCGAAAAACTGAACATCCCCCGTTGTTTGATAATAGAAGAAAAATCGCGCTCAACGCCCTTTGCTTTCATTGTTTCAACAAACAGATGGCGCATTTCGTTGATGCGATTACAGATATCAGCAACCTCTTCAATCCAGCGGGCTTTAAGCTCTGGATCGCTCAGCACTGTCGCAACAATTTGAGCACCGTGGGACGGAGGATTGGAATAGTTGTAGCGAATCCGCAGCTTGATCTGGCTCATGACAGTATTTGCCTGCTCTTTATTGTCGGCAACAACCGTCAAGGCACCGGTTCTCTCACGATACAAACCGAAATTTTTGGAGAAGCTCGAACAGATAAACATCTGCTTGACCCGCTTGGTCAACTCAAGCAATCCGAGACGGTCTTCTTCAATGCCGTTTGCCAGCCCCTGATAGGCAAAATCAACCAGGGGGATAATTCCCTTTTCTACCAGCAGGTCGCCAATTTTTGCCCATTGCTCAGTTGTCGGATCAATCCCGGTCGGGTTGTGACAACAGCCGTGCAACAGGATAACGTCCCCTCTGGGAATTGTTTTGATCGATTCGTACATGGCATCAAAATCGAGGCCATTGGTTTCCGGATCACGATATGCGTAGTCCTTGCACGTTACTCCCGCAGCACTGAAGATCGTTTTGTGATTTGCCCAGGTCGGGTTACTTAACCAGAGCGTCGCTTCGGGATGAAGCTGATGGAGGTAATCACCGACAACCCGCAGAGCACCGGTTCCTCCGGGACACTGGGCGGTTGCAGCTCGCTGACTCTCGATAATTTCGTGATCTGCTCCAAACAACAGCTCCTGAACCTGGGCACAATATGCCGGCTCACCTGTCATCGGCAGATAACCCTTCGATTTCTCCTGCTCAAGAATGCGCTTTTCAGCCTCCTTCACTGTTTCCAGAACCGGGGTCTCCCCGTTTGCATCCTTATAGACCCCAACAGAAAGATTGATCTTGTCGGGGTTGGGATCTGCTTTGAAAGTTTCCGTTAAACCGAGAATAGGATCTGGAGGTGCAATCTGTACATTCTCAAACATGCCAGTTAACCTTTCATGCTATTAATTGTGAAGGTTGCAGGGGCCATGGACACTATCCAATCTACAACCTGTGATAGAAGAGAGTTTGCTGCACTCTTCTACATCAAGCAACGTCCCTTGTCAAATCGAAAAACACCCATAAACCAGGTGATTAAATGGCATAAAATTCAACATTTTTATGCGCCAGATGCGCGATCTTGCCGTATCGGCTAATGAATGGAGAACCGGGCGAAACCGTACCGTTCTGGCACGAATCAAAGCAGAATTCAGCTTACTCCCTTCCCTGACCAACTTTGTTGCTATAATCAATCTAATCAGGGGAATCAGAAACCTGCGGGGAGAATAAAAACTGTATAAACCGAGGAGCAAAGAGTTTGACGGAATGGAAAGAGAGGTTAACTTTGACAGAAAAAAAGGATCCCGCAGCAGCAGGATCCCCATGAAATTATGTAACAATCAACCTCTTACCACTTAATTTTCAGTCAAAAAATATCTTTCGTAAAATTCTTCAAGATTACTCAGGTGACGGGTCTCGTCAGCCAACAGGCGTTTGAAAAGATCAGCCATTGGTGCCCCTTCACAGCCGGACA
>CAZQFI010000354.1:0-19742 GCA_964592545.1 uncultured Geobacteraceae bacterium | reverse complement strand
GCGATTCTGATGCCGGTCATCATTCTTGGCGGGATTCTCTCAGGAATTGTCACCCCGACCGAAGCTGCGGCAATCGCTGTTTTCTACGCACTGTTTATCAGCGTGGTTGTCTACCGGGCACTGACCTTCGCCGATATTGTTGAGATGTTGATTCGAACAGCCCGGATTACCGGAATTGTTTTTCTGATCATTGCCAGCGCTTCGATTTTGAGCTGGTGGATGACTTTTATGCAGATCCCGCAGAAAATTGCGTCCCTTATCCTGTTTATTTCCACCAATCCCGATATTGTCATTGGTCTGATTCTGCTGCTGTTGCTTGTTGTCGGGATGTTTATGGATATCAATGCGGCACTGATTATTCTGGCTCCGGTTCTTGGACCGTTGACGACGACGATCGGGATGGATCCGGTTCATGCCGGAATCATGATTGTCCTCGCACTGAATATTTCACTGATGACGCCGCCGGTGGGAGCGTGTCTGTTTGTCATGTCATCGGTGACGGGAGAACGGATTGAGAAGATCAGCTATTCCCTGATCCCCTTCCTGGTTGTCGAAGTGCTGGTTCTGTTTATGGTCGCATTCTGGGATGATTTGACCCTGTTTATTCCACGGTTGCTGTTGTAGGGAGGCGGAGTGGTGTTGAGCCACTTCCGGACAAATTAAGCGAGGAGAGATTCAATAACCGGCAACATGGTTGCCACAACTGTCAGGAGGCAAAGATGAAAGCTGTAAAACAGACATTGGTCATTCTTATGGTCGCGCTATTTGCTATTGTAGGAGTCGCCGGAACCGCCAGTGCGGCAAAGGTCATCAAACTGCATCATCTGAACAAAGACGATCCCTTTGATAACCCGACCGGAGCGATGGCAACGGTCTTCAAGAGTCTGGTTGAGGCCGGCACAAACGGTTCGGTTCTGGTTCAGACTTTTCCCAGTGGTCAGCTAGGCAAGGATAAAGATGTTGTCCAGCAGGTCAAGGCTGGTGTCATTCAGGCCGGCATCCATTCGGTCGGCGGCTTTGCTTCGATCTATCCGATGATCGGTATTCTCGACATTCCGTTTGCATTCCCGAATATCAGTAAAACCTATGAAGTTTTTGATGGTCCTTTCGGTGCAAAACTGGCAGCCGATATCGATAAGAAAACCGGCTTGCATACTCTCGGTTTCGGTGATTCCGGCGGCTTTTTCCAGCTAACCAACTCAAAACATCCAATTCACACCCCAGCCGATATGAAGGGTCTGAAAATCCGCACCATGGGTCTTGATACTCATAAAGCGATCATTTCTGCCATGGGTGGTCAGCCGGCAGCGATCTCCTGGTCAGAAGTTTATACTGCTTTGCAGACCGGTGTTGCTGATGGCCAGATGAATCCTATTCCAATTATTGCCTTTGCAAAATTCCAGGAAGTTCAAAAGTATCTGACCTTAAGTGGCCACATTTTTGCCCCTTATGTCTGGGTCATGAACAAGGATTTCTGGGATAGTTTGACCGACAACGAAAAATATGTTGTGTCCTACGCTGCAAAATCGGCAATCGTTGCCGGTCGTGGTATGGGTCGGGCGATTGAAGCGTCAGATCGCGGTCTGAAAGAATTGTCGAAGACGATGAAAGTTAATACTCTGACTGCTGACGAGAAGGCAGAGTTCAAGCGGGTTGCAACTCCGGCAGTTAAAAAACTGATCCTCGAGAAATTTGGTGATGAGGGTAAAGATATGCTCGACGCTTTCCTCAAGGCCGTTGAGTAGTCTGTTGGTTTCTCTCTGCAGAGGGGCGTCCCTCTGCAGAGAGTTTGCTGTAGAAGTATCGCCATTTTTTTGGATGTATTTATGGAATTTCAATACCGTTGCAGTGTGTGTAAAAGAATATACGAGATCAGACCTGAGCTGACCCTGTGTCCGGAATGTTCACGGGATCAACAGGCCGATCAACCACTGTACGGTGTCCTCGATGTTGAATTAGAGGGGGAGCTTGGCAACAGGTTTGATATTCACGATCTGTTGCCGGTCGAGAAGGAGTATTTCCCGCCTGCTCCGGTTGGAAATACTCCGTTGTGGCACCCTGAAAACCTTCGGCAACAGTTTGGTTTTCGGCATTTGACGCTTAAGGATGATGGCGCGAATCCGACCTCATCATTCAAGGACAGAGCTTCTTACCTGGTCTCTGCTCTGGCAAAAAAATTCTCTGTCAAAAATATTGCCCTGGCCTCAACGGGGAATGCCGGGTCGTCCATGTCGGGAATCGGCGCCGCCGCCGGGCAGAATATTACCCTGTTTCTCCCTAAAACAGCGCCAACGGCAAAGCTGGTTCAGGCTCTGCAGTATGGGGCTACGGTTTACCGGGTTGATGGTTCCTACGATCTGGCTTACGACATTTCGCTGGAATTTTCCCGAAAAAAAGGGGGGATGAACCGTAATACCGCTTATAACCCGATGACGATTGAGGGGAAAAAGACGGTATCGCTTGAACTCTATCAGCAGCTGGGTCGGGCACCCGATATTATTTTTGTTCCTGTTGGAGATGGCTGTATCCTCTCCGGGGTCTACAAGGGCTTCCGGGATTTGCTGCAACTCGGGGTTATTTCTGCTGTTCCCAAAATCTTTGCAGTCCAGGCTGAAAATTCGGCGGCTCTCTACCGGGCATGGACGACAGGAAAATTTGTGGCCTCCGCTGCGGCGACGGTTGCCGATTCTATCTGTGTTGATGTGCCACGCAATGGGTTGCATGCGCTGACACAGATCAACAGATATGCCGGTGAGATTGTGACGGTAACAGATGGAGAAATTATCACTGCTCAGGCGCACCTTTCTGCTGCCAGCGGGCTCTTTACCGAGCCGGCCGGAGCGGCTGCCTGGGCGGGTTTTGTCAAAGTTGCTGCGACCCTTGATCGCGATGCAGAGATTGTTGTCCTGACCACCGGGAGTGGTTTGAAAGACACCGTAACAGCACAGACCGGCATCAGTGTGCCGGAAACTTTCATCACTTCAGTTGATGATATTTTATGAAAAGGATTGACCTGTGATTGACTTAAGTTTGCACCCTGAAACACGGGAGAAAAATATTGCCTATTGCCGGGACAAGGGGATCACCCTGCCGACTTTTGAAATGATGCGCAACCCGGACAAGGTGCCGCAGAAAATCAAGGATCAGCTGGAAAAAACCGGCCTCTGGGATCTGCACTCGGCAAACCTCTACCGGATTACCTGGAATAATGAACCGAAAGATTCGGGTGGGTTATTCAACGGGGTGAATCATTTTCTTTTACCGCCGGAACTGACGGGCTGCAAGGCAACCATCATCATGCTGGCAGGACGCTGGTTTCCGACTGGAGCGCATAAGGTTGGGGCGACCTATGGCTGTCTTGCTCCCGGACTGGTGACCGGACAGTTTGATCCCCAGAAAACCAAAGCGGTCTGGCCTTCAACCGGGAACTACTGTCGCGGCGGTGCTTATATCTCCGCCTTGCTGGCTTGCAATGCAATTGCGATCCTTCCTGAAGAGATGTCCAAAGAGCGTTTTGAATGGTTGAACACGATTGCCGGTGAGGTGATTGCGACGCCGGGGTGTGAGTCCAACGTCAAAGAAATTTTTGACAAGTGCTGGGAGCTCCGCCAATCGGGAGAGGATCTGAAAATTTTCAACCAGTTTGACGAGATGGGGAACCCCTTGTGGCATTACGCAGTCACGGGTCATGCTGTTGAAACGGTTCTGAATCACTATCTGAACGAAGGTAAACGGTTTGCCGGGTACGTCTCTTCCTCGGGTTCCGGGGGAACGCTGGGAGCCGGATATTATTTGAAAAAGAAATTCCCCCGTTCACAGGTGGTTGCCGCAGAGGCATTACAGTGCGCCACTCTCCTGTATAACGGATTTGGTGCCCATCGGATTGAAGGAATCGGCGACAAGCATGTTCCGTGGGTTCACGATTGTAAAGAGACCGATTTTGTGGTTGCGGTTGACGATGAAATTCCGATGCGGGCGCTACGCCTGTTCAATGAACCTGTCGGGCGAAAGGCACTGATTGCCAACGGTGTTGCTCCCGAACTGGCCGACCAGCTTGACCTGCTGGGAATCTCCGGAATCGGGAATATGATCGCAGCAATCAAGTATGCAAAATACAATGAGCTGACCGAAAATGACTACGTCGTTTCTATCGCGACCGATTCGATGCAGCTTTATGCCTCCCGATTGAGTGAGCTTGAACAGGAGCGGGGTGCATACCGGGAGACCGATGCTCAACGCGACATCGAGATGATCGATTCAATCGGGATAGATCACACCAAAGAGCTCTCCTACTACGACAAGAAAACGGTTCATAACCTGAAGTATTATACCTGGATTGAGCAGCAGGGGCGCGACGTTCAGGAGTTGAATGACCAGTGGTACGACCACGATAATTACTGGCACTCGATGTTTGATCAGGTTGGTCAGATTGATGAGCTGATCAACGATTTTAATGAACGGGTCGGACTTTTGTAGACGGTGGAGACGCACGTATTTCGATTTTGAACGGAGATAAGAGGATTATGGCATCAATGAAAGAACAGATTACACAGTTGGAACAGTTGAATTCCAGGGGGATGTATCTTGACGATTTTCTGCTGACCTGGGATCGGTCTGACGATGAAATAGCTGCCGTTTTCAAGACAGCAGAAATATTGATGAATTTACGCCGGAACAATATTTCGTCCCGGGTCTTTGACAGCGGTCTGGCTGTTTCACTGTTCCGTGACAATTCGACCCGGACCCGGTTCAGCTTTTCGAGTGCCAGCAACATGCTCGGTCTGACGGTTCAGGATCTGGACGAAGGGAAATCGCAGATTGCTCATGGCGAGACTGTTCGCGAAACGGCCAACATGATTTCCTTTATGGCCGATGTTATCGGGATTCGCGATGACATGTATATTGGCAAGGGCAACGCCTATATGCGTGAAGTTGCCGAATCGGTCAGTCAAGGTTTCAAGGCGGGAATTCTTGAGCAGCGCCCGACACTGGTGAATCTGCAGTGTGATATTGATCATCCGACCCAATCGATGGCGGATACATTGCACCTGATTCGCCATTTTGGCGGGCTGGATCAGCTGAAGGGGAAGAAGATTGCCATGTCGTGGGCCTATTCTCCTTCCTACGGGAAACCGTTGTCGGTTCCACAGGGGGTTATTGGTCTGATGACCCGTTTTGGTATGGATGTCGTCCTGGCTCATCCCGAGGGGTACGAAGTGATGCCGGAAGTTGAGGAGGTCGCGCGTAAAAACGCGACCGCTTCGGGGGGATCTTTCACCAAAACGGGATCAATGGCCGAAGCTTTTGCCGATGCCGATATCGTTTATCCCAAAAGCTGGGCACCGTTCAATGCGATGGAACGGCGGACCGATCTTTTCGGACGTAACGACCACGATGGGATCAAATATCTGGAACAGGAACTGCTGGCTCAGAATGCCAAGTTCAAAGACTGGGAATGTACCGAGGAACTGATGGGGTTGACGAAAGAGAAGAGTGCCCTTTATATGCACTGCCTCCCTGCCGATATCAGCGGCGTTAGCTGTGCGCAGGGTGAGGTTGCCGCTTCAGTTTTTGACCGTTACCGTGATCCTCTCTATTTCGAGGCAAGCTACAAACCCTACGTTATCGCCGCGATGATTTTCCTGGCTAAATTTGAGAACCCGGCCGAAAAATTATCGCAGCTCCTGCAGCAAAAGAGTGCAAGGATTTTTTAGCGGGTATTCCCAGGCATCCCCAGTTCATATCGGGGGTGTCTGGGAACACTTCAAGGCTATTCTCCCAGCATGATCCTGATAATTTCTTTGTCGGTCTCGCGCATTCCATCCCGACCAAGGCGACCGATATTGCGGATGGTGTTTTCAACCCCTTTGGTTACGATGCCGTCACCGCCGTAAAACTGCTGCCCTTTCTCAAACATCAGAAAACCGAGAATCCCGGCATCAACGGATGTCGCTATTTTTGCGGCGCACGATGGTTTTGCGCCGTCACAGATAATTCCGGAAACCATGGCCAGAGCGTTAACGACGGTGTGGGCAACTTCTTCAAACCGCCCACCGTGGAGCCAGGCGATTCCGGCTCCGGCACCGCAGCCGGCACTGACAACCCCACAATAGGCTGACAGCCGCCCGATACCGGTTTTCTGGTGGATGGTGATCAGGTTTGAGACGATCAATGCCCGCAGCAACGTTTCGTGGTCCGATTTCATCTCTCTGGCGTAGACGATAACCGGAACAGAGGCGGTAATCCCCTGGTTACCACTCCCCGAGGCGATGACAACGGGGAGGTCACAACCGCTCATCCGGGCATCTGAGGCGGCGGCCGCCAGCGCTTTTGCCCTGACTTTGACGTCATCACCCCATGTTTCCAGCAACACCGAACCGATATTGGCCCCCCAGGTATGTTTCAGCCCCTCTTCGGCAATTGCCATATTGTAGTCTATCTGTTGCTGAAGCAGCTCCTCAACGTCCTTGAGATCGACCGATGCGGCAAAGTCGAGGATATCTCTGACATTCATCATTGAACGATCGGTCAGACTGATTGTTTCAACCTCTTCACAGGGGAGGTCTTTGTAGACAACCTCCCCGTTTTTTGTGATCAGGACGATGTTGGTGTGATAATGAGAAATCTGGACACTGACTGTCGAATCTCCGGCAGTGACCGTCACGATTAAATCAAAGATCAGGCCACTGGTTGCTTCGACAATATTGACCTCTCTGGTCTCAAGAAATTCGCGAATCTGCTGCCGATCGCTGTCGTTGAGATCTGAAAGAACTTCGAGGGCTTTTGCCGGGTTGCCCCCGATAATTCCCGAAATTGCAGAGGCTCGCAGCCCTTTTAATCCGTCGGTATTGGGAACAACCACGCTTTTAACGTTTTTGATAATATTTCGACTCGCTTCAACCCGAACGGTTTCCGGTAGAGTCCCGAGAACTTCACGGGCTTTTGCGGCGGCATAAGCGATCGCAATCGGTTCGGTACAGCCCATTGCCGGCAGCAACTCTTCGCGCAAAATGTTAAGGTAGGCGATGTAACGTTCGTCATTTGATTCCATGCTATGATCCCTTTTTCAATAAAAGACAGAGATGATCCTAACGTGTTTGTCACGGGAAAACAATCTTCCGCCTGTAAATGACGGGTGACTGAGGAAACGATGAAAAAAATCTATCTTGCCGGTCCCGATGTTTTTGAACCCAACGCGAAAGAGTGTGGTGAGCAGTTGAAGCGGCTCGTTGCCGGATTCGGTTTCATCGGGCTGTTTCCCCTCGATAACGAAATTCCTCCGCAGAATGATCCTCGTCAGACTGCCAGGGCGATTTGTGACGCAAATCTTGAGTTGATCCATGCTGCCGATATTGTGATGGCAAACCTCAACCCGTTCCGGGGCTTTGAACCCGATTCGGGGACAGTGTTTGAGATCGGTTATGCCAGAGCATTGGGAAAAGATGTTTTCTGTTACGCCGCGGATCGCCGGAATATGATTGATCGCCTGCGCGATTATCAACAACTGCCTGCCGATGCTGCGTTATGTCGGGATGGCAAGGTGATTGAGAATTTTGAGCTGTCACACAATCTGATGCTGATTGACCTGATTGTTGCCGATACTGCTCGTTCGTGTCTGGAAGTTATTGCCGAGCAATACCGGTAGAAACACCCTTGCTACTGTTGCCCTAATCGGGTAGCTTCAGCTTTCCAGAACTCTATCCAAAAGGTGTGTCGGTGAAAAAATTTATTATCTACGTTGTTTTTGTCTTTGTTGTCGCTTTTTCCGGCTATTTTATTTATGGCTACATGCAGTCAGCCAAGTATGATGGAACGGCGATTCCCTATATTGAAAAGGCTCTCCCGGAACTGTCGAGCTGGGATGCTGAACGGGTGACGCAGTGTATGGCTCCCGAGGTGATCAGAACTATTTCTCCCGAGAACCTTGCCCAATTACTGAAGACTCTGTCACAGATTGGAACGTTACAGAGTATTGGTGAGGCGACGTTCAAAAATAAAGCGACGGGCGACAATGTGCAGTATGCCAATGCTCCCGTCATCACTTACGATATTGAAACACAGTACTCCAGCGGTCCCGCAACAGTGACCCTGAGTTTACTTGAGCGTGACGGTAGCTATCAGGTTTATTATTTTAACTTTCAGTCACAGGCATTGGCCGGACAATAAAAAAGGGCCGGTTTGAACCGACCCTCGAAATAGATCCAATGACTGACGTTATTTTGGCAGTGGAATAACAAAAACGGGTCGTGTCGATTTTTTCAGGACTTTTTCGGCCACACTCCCGAGGAACGCATGTTCCAGCGGTCCTTTACCGTGGGAGCCCATAACAATCAGATCGGCCTCAAGCCGATCGGCCTCTTCAAGAATTTTGATGACGGGGTGGCCAATGGCCACCTCAGCACCGGCAAAACGGGCCAAGTCTTCGGGAAAATCGGCCAGTTCCTTTTTTGCAAAAGTATCGAGGTTGTCTTTTAATTCCTGCCTGGCTCTTTCCATGTTGCTCTTTTCGAATTCTTCCAGGCGGTTTTCGCCCAGGACCGATGACAGGTAGCTGCGCATCGAGGAATCAACCTGTGACAGAACGTGAAGCAGATAGATTTTTGCATCGTTGTGCCGGGCGAGCATGACGGCATGTTTGAAAGCAAATTCGGAGTTGGGCGTAAAATCGGTGGTGACGAGAATTTTTTTGTAGAATGGCAACATAACGGCACCTCACATTCAGAGAAGAGTTGATGTAGCGTGTTAAAATTATAACGCAACTTGGCTGTGAATGCATTGGCTTATGCCGTAAAGATTTCCCCCGGGTTTTTAATAACTGAAAGAGGATGTGATGACGCAAAGAGATTATAAACAGGTTCCTGCTGCGCAGGTTCCTGAAATTCTGCAGCGTGGGGCGGCAATTGTCGATGTGCGCCGCCCCGAAGAGTGGCAGCTGACGGGGACGGTTGCCGACAGTATTCTGCTGACATTTTTTGATGCTGATGGGAACAGTCATCCGGAAGAGTGGCTGGAAAAACTCAATCAGCAGGTTTCTGCCGATGTGCCACTTCTTCTGATATGACGAACCGGTCGGCGAACCCGTCTGGTTTGCGAATTTTTGATTGAAGTGACTTCCCGTGAAGAGATCTATAACGTTTCGGATGGAATTTACGGCTGGCTGGCTGCCGATCTCCCGGTGGTCGGCGGAATCTACCCGTAGATTTCCCACTCAGGCATGCTCAATACTCTGCTGATTCAGCCTCCGGCGCTGATCCCCTCTGAACCGCCCCTTTCGTTGGCAATCCTTGCTGCCGCACTGCGTCAGGAGGGTATTTCTGTCGACGCCATTGATGCCAATCTGGGAGCCTACCTTTATCTCCTTGATGAAGACCGGCTGGCTGCTCTGGTTGGATCAACCCCTGCGAGGGCGATCAGCCGGGCATTGAAGCATCGGCGGGATTCACTGACGTTGTTACGCGGTCCACAGGGTGCTGATTCCTTTCCCCGCTACAGCACTGCCGTCCGTTACCTTAATCTGTTGCTGAGTCTGTATGCTGAGAACCACCAAAGATTGACCCTCAGCGACTACCAATATCCCGACTATTCCCCTTTCAAGCCCGATGATTTGCATCGCTTTGAGGGTGGTGAAAGGCAGACGCTCTTCCATGCGTATTTCTGTCAGGAGTTATTGCCGCAGATTGCTGAAAAACAGCCGCAGCGGGTCGCAATTTCGATCAATTATCTGCATCAGGCGTTTCCCGCCTTTGAGTTGGCAGGACTGTTGCGGCAGAGTTATCCCGATCTGGAGATTGTTGCCGGAGGGGGGTTGATCACTTCATGGCAGCAGCCATTGCAGCAACGTCATTGTCGCTTCAGTTCCTTTGATCGACTGGTGTTCGGACCGGGAGAAGCCTCGCTGGTGGCATTGGCACGAGGGCAGGCCGTTGACAGCTATTTTTTGAGTGATATTTCCTCGCGCGGCTTCGTCCCCGATTTCGGATTTGCCGAATTTGACCGCTATCTCAGCCCGCATCCACTTCTCCCGTTGAGTGCATCGCGGGGCTGCTATTGGGAGAAATGTCTTTTTTGTCCCGAAGCGACGGCCCCGGTTCACCCTTATGGCAGTTTCAATCCCGGTGATTTCCCCTCCTTGTTGCTTGAACTGTCCCGTCGCTATGGGATCAAACATTTTCATCTGACCGACAATGCCATCCCGATCAATGTTTTGAAGCAACTGGCACACCACCATGCTGAACTTGCCGGGCTGGAGTGGTTCGGGTTTGTCCGTTTTGAGGAGGCGCTGACCGACTTTAATTTTGTCCGGAAACTGGCTGCCGCAGGGTGTCGGATGTTGCAGCTGGGGTTGGAGAGTGGCTCTCAGCGTATCCTCGATACCCTGCGAAAAGGGATCAGGCTGGAAACGGCAGCAAAGATTCTCGATAATTTGCAGCGCGCCGGGATTGGAACTTACGTCTATATCATGCTTGGTGCCCCGGGCGAGACCGAGGGTGATGCCGAGATGACCCTCAATTTCCTCGAAAAACACGCGGATAAAATCGGGTTTCTGAATGTCTCGATTATGAATCTGCCCCGGGGTTCGGAACTGCTTGAAGATCCGGAGTTCTATGGTATCAGCAGCTCAAAGTTGCGGGATAATGACAGTGCCCTTGGGCTGTATCACGAATTTGAGTCGGTTACGGGTTGGAACCGCACGGCTGTTCGTCGCTTTCTCAACCAGCGACTTCTGGCTTCTCCTTCGATCCGCACGATCATTAAACGTGACCCGCCATTTTTCAGTTCAAGTCACGCTATATTTTTTAGCCGGATATTCTGAAGAAGATGACCTCCCCTCTCTATCATTAATTTTTATGTCTGTGATAGAATTTATCTGGCTTGAACACATTGTTTTGACGAGGAGATGTTTATGAAAAATAGATGGTTGTTTTTGTTGTTATTTGCTCTTGTTCCATTGGTTGTGGGCTGTCAACAGACGACTACCCGCTATCTTGGCGCCACTGCCGCCCGGGAAGATGTTGTTCGCTTGTCAACACTTCAGGGAGAGCAACAGCGCTGGCAGGATACTTATGTCACAATTGACTACACTGTGAAGCAACAAGGAGGAAAACTTGCTCTTGATGGCACGTTCGCGTTTTCTTTCAGCCCCCAGATCAATTATACGCAGGTTCTTGATTTTAAAGTGAAGTTCTTCCTGTTAGATAAGGATCTGAAAGTCGTTGCATACCAGGAAATTGTCAGGACTCTGAGTACACATCTGGAAGATACGGCGCCGTTCAGTTATACGTTTGATTTGCCCGAAAATGTTGTTGCTCTGACTTTTGGTTATGAAGGGTATTTCCGTGATAGTGATGAAGGGGGTGGGGGAGGCTCTGTTGTCAAGTACCCCAAAATAAACCCTTGATAGCTATTTTTTCTGGAACTCCATAGTTTTTATGCCAATAGCAGATCTTATTTCGTTACTGGTTGAAACAACCGGTTTCCACCACATGCAGGTCAAGCAGACGGTCGCCCTCCTTGAAGAGGGGGCGACCGTTCCGTTTATTGCCCGCTATCGTAAAGAAGTGACAGGCGAGCTGGATGAAGTGCAGATTCGCCTGTTGCAGGAACAACTGATTTATTTCAAAGAGCTGCATGATCGGCAGCAGACAATTCTGAAATCGATCGACGAACAGGGAAAGCTGACTCCGGAACTTCGGGATCAGATTCTTCAGTGCCGGCAGAAAACGGTGCTGGAAGACCTCTATCTTCCCTATAAGCCGAAGCGACGCACCAAAGCGACGATTGCCCGTGAACAGGGTTTGGCTCCACTGGCAGAAAAGATTCTGCAGGCAACCGGTTCCTTTGATCTCGATATCGCGTCACAGCCTTTTATCGGTGGAGAAACAGGGGTTGCAGATACATCTGCCGCGTTGCAGGGAGCCGGATTCATCCTGGCGGAACAATTTGCCGACAATGCCGCTGTGCGAGCGTGTGTTCGCGAAAAAACCTGGCAACAGGGGGTGTTTTGTTCTCAGCCGGCCCGCGGTAAAGAGGGGACAGTCAGTAAGTATGAAATGTATTACGATTTCAGCGAACCGCTTCGCCAGATTCCATCCCATCGGATGTTGGCGATGCGGCGGGGTGAGAAAGAAGAGGTTCTGAGACTCTCGATTGTTGCTCCCGAAGTCGAGATTCTTGCCGGGATCGGACAGCTTGTCATTCCCGAAAACAATCCCTGCCAGGTATGGTTGAAGGCGGTGGTTGAGGATGCCTACCGTCGGCTGTTGGCTCCTTCCATCGAAGTTGAATTAAGGTTGCAGGCCAAGAAGGCTGCTGATGAAGCAGCGATTCAGGTCTTTGCCGAAAATCTGCGTCATCTGCTGCTGGCTGCTCCGGCAGGAGGTGTCCGGGTTCTCGGTGTCGATCCCGGGCTGCGAACCGGTTCAAAGCTGGCGGTGGTCGATCAAACGGGACAGTTTCTTGATCACGCGACGATTTATCCCCATACCGGGCGCAGTCAGGTTGAGCCCGCTCAACAGACCCTGTTACGTCTGATCAAAACCCACCGGGTTGAAATGGTCGCTATCGGTAACGGAACAGCCGGGCGTGAAATGGATCAGTTTGTCAAACAGTGTCTGAAGGCTGCAGGAATGAAACTTCCGGTGGTGATGGTGAGTGAAGCGGGGGCCAGTGTCTATTCGGCCTCCGATATTGCCCGCGAAGAGTTTCCCGAGCTTGATTTGACGGTTCGCGGGGCGATTTCTATTGCCCGCCGACTGCAGGATCCATTGGCAGAGCTGGTCAAGGTTGATCCAAAGAGTATCGGTGTCGGGCAGTATCAGCATGATGTCAGTCAAACGGCGTTGAAAAAGTCGTTGCATGAGGTGGTTGAATCGTGTGTCAACTATGTCGGTGTCGATCTCAATACCGCCAGCTGGGCGTTACTCAGTTTTGTTTCGGGGATTGGTGAATCGTTGGCGAAATCGATTGTCGGGTATCGTGACGGTAACGGTAAATTTGAGCAGCGCAAACAGCTTCTCAAGGTTCCTCGCTTTGGTAAGAAAGCCTTTGAACAGGCGGCCGGTTTTTTACGGATCCGGGATGGGAAGCACCCTCTCGATAATACGGCTGTCCACCCGGAACGCTATAAACTGGTGGAACAGATGGCGAGGGAGAGTGGCGCCAGCTTGACTCAACTGATCAGTGAACCTGCGCGACTCGACGCGATCGATCTTAATCGTTATGTTGCCGCCGATGTCGGACTTCCGACCCTGCGCGATATTATGGCTGAATTGAAAAAGCCGGGTCGTGACCCGCGTGAAACCTTTGTTTCAACCAGCTTTCGTGAAGATGTTATGGAGATCAAAGATCTGCAGGAGGGGATGCGGCTCAATGGTATTGTCACGAATGTTGCTGCATTCGGAGCTTTTGTCGATTTAGGTGTTCATCAGGATGGGTTGGTCCACATCAGCCAGTTGGCGGATCGTTTTGTTAAGGACGCCAATGAGATTGTCAAGGTGGGTCAACAGGTTCAGGTCAAGGTGCTGGAGGTTGATCTGCAGCGGAAAAGGATCGCTTTGACGATGCGCAGTGACAACGACAATAAACCAAAGAGGAGTAAACCTCTGGTGCGGAAAGAAAAGCCGGGGAAGCAGGAGCGTCAGTTTGAGGCGGGAAAAACTGATCTTGCCGCAGCGTTGGAACGATCCGGTTTTCGAGTGACAAAAAAATAGGTTCCTTTTGGGCTTTGCTTCCGGATTGAATTGGTCTTATTTGATTTCACTCAGCCGACTTTTTCTTATCCTGCTATCCTGGATCGGTTTCGGTTATCCAGGATAGCAGGATGTCTATTTACGGTAACGGCAGGCGTGGCGCAGGTGGAACCATGCCAACCCCTTTCAGGGTAAAACGGCTGAGCTGATGTTTCAATTCAGCCGCCTGGCTCGACAGCTCTTCACTGGTCGCGGCACTCTCTTCGGCGCTGGCGGTATTCTGCTGGATCACCTGATCGATTTGCTGCATGCCGATGTTGACCTGAGCGATTCCCTGTGCCTGTTCATTACTGGCGGATGCGATTTCACCAATCAGATCGGTCACTTTGCTGATCGAACCGACAATTTCACCCAGTGCCTCAGCTGTCTGCTCCGCAATTTGAGTTCCGTTGCTCGCTTTTTCGACCGAGCCTTCAATCAGTTCTGCTGTTTCCGCTGCCGCTTTTGAACTGCGGGCAGCCAGATTACGCACCTCTTCAGCAACAACGGCGAATCCTTTGCCGTGTTGCCCGGCACGGGCCGCTTCAACCGCCGCATTGAGTGCCAGCAGGTTGGTCTGGAAAGCAATTTCATCGATGACTTTGATGATTTTGCTGATGTTCTGTCCCGATGCGTTGATCTCTGCCATGGCGCTGATCATTGCGTTCATCCGCTCACTGCCGGTATCGGCGGCCTGCCGTGCCGAACTCGCCAGCTGGTTGGCCTGCTGGGCATATTCGGCGCTGGTGTTGGTCTGACTGCCGATTTCGTTCATTGAGCTGCTGATCTCTTCGACTGAAGCTGCCGACTGGGCGGCACCGTCGGAGAGCGCTTGTGCCGATTCACTGACCTGCGAGCTTCCCGAATCAATCTGCTCACTGGCAACCTGAATCTGCATCAGCAGGTTATTGAGATCCTCTCCCAGTTTTTTCAGCGTCCCCCGCAATTGGTCATGATCATCACGTGGCGTAATCTCAAAAGTCAGATCACCGTTAGCCAGCTGTTGCATTGAAGCAACCACTTCATTCTGGAGTGAATCGGCAAAGCGGTCCATTGTTGCAGCCATCTGTCCGATTTCATCTTTACGCTGCATATTGAGACGGGTTTCAAGATGCCCCATTTCCAGATCATCCAGCATTGTGACCGCTTTCTTCATCGGTACCGTCAGGGAGCGGCTGATAATCCAGGCGAGGATTGTTCCGAAAATCAGGGCGATAATCCCAAGACCGATAATGCTGTTACGGGTCCCCTGTGCGGAATCGATCATTTCCTGATCTGAAATTATGTTTGCCTTGGAGATATCGATAATTTTGTGCAAATGAACCTTCAACGATTTTAAGCTGGGTTTGGTTTCGCTTTTGTAAATCTCCTTGGCTTTCTTAAGCCCTTCAAGCTCCTGTTCCGCCCGTTTTTTCATGCTCCTGAGGATGTAGCGAACTTCCGCCAATGTCGGTAGGAGTTCTTCATCGTAGAGGCGCAGTGCTTCAGCCTTGTTGCCGATCCGAAGAGCTTTGTTCATTTTCGGGATAAAACCATGCAGCTTTTTGTGGGGTTCTACAATGTCCTGGAGTAGCGCAGCAAACTCCGGATCTCTTGCTGCAGCCATTTTTGCCTGGTCACTGACAAGAAAGTGTCCGAATGCACATTGGGTATGGTCTTTCTGTGCCTGAATCTGTTTGTGGCCCGCCAGGAGCGCATTCTGGACTGAACTCATCCAGCTGATGTGTCCCTTCTCCATGTCACTGATAATTTGCGGCAATGTGGGGTCGGCGGGACGGTATACGTCTTTAATTTTTTTGGCCGACAGGTGCATTTTGCGATGAGGTTCAATCATCGCTTCAACTTCTCCCTTTATCTCGGGAAGAATGGTTTCTGCTTTGGTGCGGTCTTCACTATGAAGCCAGGTTCCCAGTGCGCAGCTTGTCGGATCGGTTTTGATTTTCAGCTTGTGATGTTGCGGATCGTTGAGGAAGGTCCGCAGTTTTTCGTTCCAGCCATCGTGTTTGATTTCCAGATTGAGCAGATCGCTGCGCAATTTGTTGGCATCGGCGACACTGGTTCCGTTTTTCACTGTCGTTGACAATCCTATCGCCGCCCAGATGACAGTTGCGAGCAGCAGCAACAGGATAGACCCGGACAGAAGAAGAAGTTTATTGCCAATTTTTAAATTATCGAACATGGATGTGCCCCTCTAAATTATTGTTCTGAGTGATTTTGTTTGTCAGGATTTAAGAGGGCTAAAATATAATATGTGCTAGCGCTAATGTCAATACTCTTATGTGTTATTTGTAATCAAAAGCAACACGGTTATTGAAGAATTGAGGCTGTCAGGAGGGAACCGCGTTGTTAAATACGGTATCGATATATCGTTATTTTTGAATAAAGAGGGTTGACATCAAATTCTCTCCAGTATAGTGTGCAAATGCACAAAACAGGGGTCAGGTGAACCAGCCATCGACCTCTATTTTTGTGGAATACATATCTCATTCAGGAGGAAAGACTGTGAAAAAATATGATGTACTGATTATTGGTGGTGGTCCTGCCGCAATTACAATTGCCAAGATTCTTGGGAAGGTCAAAAGTGTCGGCGTTATCCGTCCGGAGAATTTTTCGATGATCTACTGTGCGATGCCTTACGCAATTGAAAAGGTTGTTGCCATGGAAAAAACCTTCAAACAGGATAGCCTGGTGACCGAGGCCGGTGCCGATCTTATCCGTGATAAAGTCGCCAGTGTCGATTTTGACGCCAAGACGGTATTTACCAAACAGGAACAGACCTTCGGCTACGATAAACTGGTTATCGCGACCGGTTCCGTTCCCTTCCTCCCTCCGATTGAGGGAATCGATTATGAAGGGGTCTATGTCTTCAAATGGGAGGATGATCTCAAGTGTCTCAATGAGGCGGTGAGAACCAAAAAGCACAAGAAAGCGGTCGTTGTCGGTGCGGGGGCGATCGGAATCGAGTTGGCCTTGGCATTGAATAACTCGGGGCTTGAGTGCCATCTGGTCGATATGGAAAAAACCGTTCTGCCAAACCTGCTTGATCCGGAAATGGCAGTGGACGCTGAGGCTGAGCTGGTCAACGCGGGCCTGAAGCTGCACCTTGGTGCCCGTACCGAAAAAATAGTCGGCGAAAACCGGGCTGAGAAAGTTGTTCTTAATACCGGTGAGGTTATCGATCTGGCTGATGACAACAACCCCTTCGGGATTGTCGTATTCTCGGTCGGGATGCGCCCTCGGGTCAAAATCTTTGAAGGAACTCCTCTCGAGATCGGCAAGCTGGGAATTGTTGTCGATAGCAAAATGCGGACAAATATTCCCGATGTTTACTCTGTCGGCGACTGCGCCCAGTTTGTCAGCGGGATAACGGGTGAATTAACAGAAGGAAAGCTTGCGACCAACGCTGTCCCGATGGCACGTTTGCTGGCAAAGAATATGCTGGGGGCCGACCGCGAGTATGGCGGCTTCTACAATGGTGCTGCAACGAAAGTCGGCGGTCTGTTTGTCGGCGGAACCGGCCTGAGTGAGACGGCGGCGAAGAAGAAATTTGATGTCGTGACGTGTCACTCCGAGTTGACAACGATGTTCCCGATTATGCCCGAGGCAAAACAGGTCAAGATGAAGATGGTTGCCGACCGAAAGACGTTGCGGGTTCTCGGTGCACAGGTGGTCAGTGGTATTCCGGTCACCGATAAGGTTGATCTTATTACACTGGCGATCCAGAGTAAGTTGACGATGATCGATCTGGCGAACTTCAGCTATTCGGCTCAGCCGTACCAGTCGTTCTTCCCGGCAAATAACCTGATTGTTGCCTGCGCTGAAGGGATTCTCGATAAGGTTAATTCGGAGGATGTCAAAGCCTAGATGTCCCCGGTGGGGATTTTGAAATAAAAAAGGGGATACCTTCTGTGGTGTCCCCTTTTTGCGTTTGTCGCTACATTTTTTACTTCAGCAGATATTTTCCCACCCAGTTTTTTGAGAACTGATAGGCTGTACGGCCACAGCGTTTGGTCTTGTCGTGCGACCATTTGATGGCAGCCCGTTCGAGTTCGTCAGTCCAGGGAATCTCCTGTCCCAATTGGTTGCTCCAACGTTCGGTACACAGTTTGACCGCTTCAAGGTAGCGTTCCTGCGAAAAAACGTGGAAGGGAACCCACAGACCGAAACGGTCGGAAAGGGAACTTTTTTCTTCCTGAATTTCGCTCTGCTGCAGCTCCCCCTTCACATATTTACCGCCAAGGTGATCACTGTCGTATTCAGGCAGCAGATAGCGGCGGTTGGAGGTGACATAGATCAGGACGTTTTCGGGGGCTGAATAGACCGAACCGTCAAGGGCGCTCTTGAGCATTTTGTACGAGAGTTCCCCGACCTCAAAGGTCAGGTCGTCACACAGCATGATAAAGCGGTAGGGCTGATCCTCAACCGCCGCGAAGATTTCGGGGATGTAAATCAAATCCTCTTTTTCGACCTGAATAACCCGCAATCCCCGCGCACCATATTCGTTAAGCAGCGCTTTGACGATCGACGATTTTCCTGTCCCGCGTGACCCCCACAGCAGGGCATTGTTGGCCGGCAGCCCCTGAAGAAATTGTCGGGTGTTGTCGGTCATGATCTTTTTCTGCTCATCGACCCCGAGGAGTTCATCAAGCTGGGTTGTATCGGTCACTTTAACTGCTTCGAGGTAGCCTGAAAACGAGTGGCGACGCCAGTTGGCGGCGTGACAGGTTGCCCAATCGACCTGACGGATGGCTTTGGGGAGCAACATTTCGACGGAACTTAAAACGCGCTCCAGTTGGGCGACAACTTCAGGTTTGAGCTGCATCATTGAAACTTTTCTCTCTTTCAAAATATTTTTAGCTGGTTTGAATCGCTGGACAATCGGGAAGAAAAGGGCGCCGCCAGGGACGCCCTTTTGATGATCGGAATCGGTGGGTTACTTTCCCCACTTTTCTTTGATCCGCTGCACGGCGGTCTCGACATTTTCACGGTCACCGAAGGCGGAGAGACGGAAATACCCCTCACCGCTGGGACCAAAACCACTTCCGGGAGTACCGACAACAAAGCACTCATTGAGCAGTTTGTCGAAGAAATCCCAGCTGGTCATCCCTTCGGGGGTTTTTAACCAGATATACGGGGCGTTGACACCACCGAAACAGGTGATTCCGGCAGCGGTCAGCCCTTCCCGGATAATCCGGGCATTCTCCATGTAGTCATCGATGACTTCTTTAACCTGGGTCCAGCCTTCATCACTGTAAACAGCTGCAGCAGCTTTCTGAACCGGATAGGAGACACCGTTGAATTTGGTAGACTGGCGCCGGTTCCACAGTTTATTAAGACTGTACTTCTCGCCGTTGGCAGTTGTTCCCATCAGCTCTTCCGGGATAACCGTCAGGCCGCAACGCACGCCGGTAAACCCGGCGGTTTTTGAGAAGGAACGGAACTCGATCGCACACTCTCTGGCTCCCTCAATTTCGTAGATCGAATGGGGGATATCGTCTTCGGTGATAAATGCCTCGTAAGCGGCATCAAAAAGGATAATTGAGTTATTTTCGCAGGCATAATCGACCCACGCCTTCAGCTGCTCTTTCGTTGCAACCGTTCCGGTCGGATTGTTGGGAAAGCAGAGGTAGATCAGATCAACTTTTTCATCCGGAAACTCAGGGTTGAAGCCGTTTTCTTCGGTACACGGCATGTAAACCAGCCCCTCATAATAGCCTTTATCGTTCAGTTCCCCGCTGCGGCCAACCATGACGTTGGTATCGTTATAAACCGGATAAACGGGATCACCGATGGCGACCTTATTGCTGAGGTCGAAAATGTCGAGGATGTTGGCGCTGTCACATTTGGAGCCGTCAGAAATGAAAACCTCTGAGGTCTTCAGTTCGACACCCCGTGGTTTGTACGCTTTGTCGATAATCACCTGGGCACACCAGTCGTAACCCTGCTCGGGACCGTAGCCGTGAAACGTTGCTGCATCGGCCATCTCATCGACGCCTTCGTGAAAGGCTTTCAAGA
>CAZQFI010000353.1:0-9868 GCA_964592545.1 uncultured Geobacteraceae bacterium | reverse complement strand
GCGTGTTATCAAAATCGCTTCCCCCCGTTGCTGTTCCATCAATAATATCGATATTGACAGTTCCGCTGGCTGGATTACCGTTGCTGTCAAGAACCGGGGCATCACCGTTATTCGGATCAACCACAATGACTTTGTAGTAGGCGCTCTCGCCCTCATAGACACCATTGACGTCAGGGATATTGAGGGGATTTCCTGCGGCATCAACGGCAATCAACTTCAGGGTGATCGCATCAAGGGTATTTTCCAGGACGATAGAATCGTTGTCTGTGTAAGGGGTGTTCGGGTTTGAATCATCGGTAATTGTTGCGGTTCCGGAACTGTCAACGATTGTTGCCGCGCTGTTGGCGTTTGATATCTGCAGCTCGAAGGTTTTACCGTCATCGGCAAGATAATCATCGGCTCCGAGGGGGACTGAGATTGTTGTTGTTAACGTTCCGGCAGCGATCATTGCCGTTCCGGAAACACCCGTATATTCCACTCCGTCATGAGCTGTTCCAGGGGGGGTCCCGTAGTCAAAGGTGACATCCCGGTTGGAGGCAGTATCGAGCTGGATAGTAAACACAACAGCTCCACCATCTTCACTGACCGATTGATCCAGAACGGTGAGTCCCGGATCGGTAACACCGTTGATTGTCATTACTAGATCGGCGGTGGTGGTATCCCCATCGCCGTCGGTGAGGGTGTAGGTCAAAGTATCAGTGAGGGTATCTCCCGTATTCAGAGCATCAACAGCAGGATTATCGTTGTCCAGCGTATAGGTATAGGACCCATCGGCGTTGAGATCGAAATGACCGTATGTTCCGTTGATATTTTGCGGGGTCACGGGAGCACTATTGATGTCGGCGCCGACAGTGTCATTGGTGAGAACGTTGCCACTGACGGTATTTATGTCGGCGGCATCTTCAGTAATGGAATTGGTATCATCAGCGGCAATCGGTGTGTCATCGGTGATCGTGATAACGAGATTTTCTGTTGCGCTATGAGTTGCGGCATCGGTGACCGTTACCATAATAAGATCATCAAAGGTATCACTGGGGGCCGTTTGATTATCGTGTGCACTGGTCAGTTCATAGGTATAATTGACGGTATTAATAATGACAGCAGGATTGAGCGGATCCGGGTTTTCTGTATGGCTTGTCAGGGTTAGCGTACCGTTATCGGTCTGCAACGTTTGACTGCCGTCGATAGCATTGAGGTCCGTAATTGTCAGGGTATGACCATTTCCGGCCTGAAGCTCAAGATGCCCAAAGACATTATTTGCATCGAAGGTGATTTGTCCCGACGTTTCGACGGGGATTGCAGGTGCCGTTCCAAAGGGTAGCGCTGCCTCATCGACGGCCCCCGGTTGGACAGTCAGGTGAGGATCGGCAGAGGTTCCGGCAATGGTTATGTTCAGCGTTGTCGTTGTCAGATCGCCATCACTGTCGCTGATTGTATAGGTGAAGACATCGTGCAGCACTTCACCGTCGATAATAATCTTAACCTCGTCTTTTGTATTATCGAGGCGATAATCGTAACTGCCGTCAGCATTTAAAATGAGTTGCCCGTATTGTCCGGTCACGGGTATTGCGATATTGCCATTGATTGGCTGAGAGGTATCATTGCCATTGGTAATCCCGACAACAGGGTTATTGCCTGTCAGGTTGTCGGCACCAAGATGATCCGCTATATCCGCATAATGGATGTGCCCCAGAGATCCTCCATGGTCGAATATTCCATGGTCAGTTCCCAGAAAAACATTCCCGTAAACGTGGTCGGTGACTAACCCTTCCTGGATAATGTTGGTATCTTCTGCGCTGGCTGGCAGATCATCGGTAATATTAATCCTTAACGTGCCCGATTCTGTTTGGCCTGCAATGTCTGTAACAATGACGGGAAGATTGTCAGAGAAAAGATTGCTTGCTGCATTGTGATGAAAGGGGCCGGTTGTTTCATAGCGATAGCTGATGGTGTGGAGGTTCCCGTTGTGGGTGTAACTTTCAAGGTTCAGTTGCCCACCAGCCATGGCAATTGTAACCGGTGCTGTATTGAGGCTTTGTAGCGCACTTTGATCGAATCTTTGAGTCCCAATCTGAACAGATTCAACACCTTGTAGCGATTCAAAAGTTATTGTACTGATAACGGTATTGTTCCCTGATGGAGCGATCGTATCGTAAAAATTATCATCAACTGTTCCCTCTCCCACAGTCAATTCCGGTGGTGGTTTGATGTCCCCGAAACCGGTGTCACTCTCTTCCCGATACGCATCTTCGATATGTTTGTCCTGCACAGTATTTTTGAAGGATGACTCGCGCAGATCCGTGGCGACGTTGATAATCTCTCCGGTTCGCTCGGTGAATATTCCTTCGTCGCCCACCGCGTGCAGGTCGGGGTTGTCAGATTGGTTGGATTGAGGTTTGTCTGACGTGAGATCAAGAATGGAACAAACATCGCTGAGTGAGCATTCACTGTGACTATCGAGTTGAACGCTCTCTCCGTTGGCGAGAGTAATCGCTATTTCTGCCGCCGGATCGTTGTTGGGGAGGAGAGTCTCTGTCGCATAAATTTTATCCCCTTCGTGTAACTCACGGACATTGCCTTGAGCATCACGAACGAAAAAATGACCAGTGATGGCGGTGACTGTTCCAATAAATTTTGCCATGCCTTTTATCCTTAATTCAGATTGCACCTGTTGAGCTTATCGTTCCGAAAATGTATAGGTTTTTGTCTTTAAAATCGGTTTTAAAATATAGTCCATCACCGTTTTCTTTCCGGTGATGATGTTGACCGTTGTCGTCATTCCGGGGATGATTTTTAATGGATTGTCATCACTTCCCAGATAATTTTTATCGGTCAGTATGCGGATTGTGTAAAAGATTGCACCCCGCTCATCTTTGATTGTATCGGCACTGATCTGGGTCACTTTCCCTTCCAGCCCCCCATAGATGGAATAGTCGTAAGCCGAAAATTTCACAGTTGCCGGTTGCCCCAGATAAATAAATGCAATATCCGCCGGTTTTACCCGTGCTTCAATCAGCAGGGCATCATCAATTGGAACCAGTTCCAGGAGATCTTCTCCCGGCTTGATCACCCCTCCGACGGTGTGGACGAAGAGGCGCTGGACGATTCCGTTGGTCGGTGAACGGACCAGTGTCCGCTGAACCTGATCTGCCAGAGCGGTTGTGCTGTTTTCTGCCCGGTTCAGTTGGGCAATCGTATCGTTCAGCTGCTGTTTTGCCTCAGCAACAAAAAGGTAGCGATGCTCCTCAATCTTCTGTCGCAGCTCTTCAACTGCCGATTCATAACGGGGAATTGAAAGGCGAACAGCCTGATATTCACGTTCAATATTATTTGCTTCACGTCTCAGCCCGAGAAATTCTATTTCAGGTTTAACCCCTTTTTTGACCAGCGGCTCGGTCATGTCAACTTCCTGTTGAATCAGATCGCGTGAAGCTTTCAGATGAGCGACCTGAGACTTTGCCGCTTTTAATTCCAGCTGCCGTTGCTTTAGTTGCTGATTCAGAACTTCAAGGGTTGCCCGATACTTATGTTGCCGACTTTCGTAGAGACTGCGTTCCGTTTCCATAAATTCACGGACCCGGGGAGACATCTCTTCAAGTTCAGAAGCGGACGGCGAGAACTCTTTACCCGTTGCCTCTGCCCGTAATCGTCTTGCCCTCGCGCGCAACGACTGGGTCGACATCTGACTCGACTCAAATCCTGAGGTCGACTTCTGGTTATTGATTTTCAGTAAAAGTTGTCCTGCTTTAACATGATCTCCGGGATGAACCAGAATTTCCTCAACAATTCCCCCTTCAAGGTTTTGGATAACCTGATTTTCACCGCTTGGGACGACTTCCCCCTGCCCGCGGGTAATCTCATCGACTTCCGCGACGGACATCCAGATCAGCAGTAGGACAATTGTGAGAACCCAGAAAACAAGGACGATATGAAGCCGTCTGGGAGCCTGTTCCAAAACGGCAGCGCCGAGGCTTTGGACAAACTCCAGATCATTCGAGCTGTATTTTTCTTTAGGCGTCTTTGTCACGGGAGCCCCCCAGTTTTGTCAGGATTTCCCCGGTTGTCCCATCCATTGCTTTTTTCCCCTGTTCCATGACAATGATGCGGTCAACCAGTTGCAGGGGGGCGGTCTTCTGTGTCACCAGAATAAATGTCGCTGGCTTGACAACGGTTGCCAGCTGTTTAAGCAATCTCGCCTCGGTCAACTGGTCCATGGCATTACTGGGCTCATCGTAAAGGTGGATGACCCCTTTGCGCATTAAAGCTCTGGCGATTGCAACACTTTGGCGTTGCCCGCCCGATAGTCCCATTCCCCGTTCGCCGACCCACATGTCAAACCCGCTGGGGTGCTGGGTAATAAACTCTTCAACACCGCTTAGCCGGGCGGCATTGAGGAGTGCTGCGTCGTCGGCTTTACGACTCCCTTTGATGATATTTTCCCGGACGGTGCCTCGGAACAGCTGAATATCCTGGGGGACATAGTTGATATGCTGTCTGAGATCTGCAGGGTCGATCTGGCGAATATCGATGTTGTCGATCAGGACCATGCCGCTCTGCGGCTCGTAGAGTCCCAGAATCAGTTTTTCGATGGTGCTTTTTCCAGAACCCATTCTGCCGATAATTCCGACTTTTTCTCCCGGTTCGACGACAAAAGAGAGATTCTCGACCGCCGGTTTCTCGTTGTCGGGGTAGCAGAAAGTGACATCCCGGAATTCAATCTTTCCCTTGAATTCCGGAGGCCTGACAAATTCAACGCCGCGTGGATGCTCATCGGGGAGCATCGTAATATCATCGATGACTTTAAATGCCGTTTTGGCATCCTCAAAATTTGTAATCAGTGCCGCTGCCTGCCCTAGCGGAGCAATCGTGCGCGAGGTGAGAATAACAATCGCGATCAGTCCCCCGGTTGTCAGTTCCAGATCACGGATCAGGTAGACACCATAAAAAACCACCAGGACCGTGTTCAGTTGAACCAGTAATCCGGTAATTGTTGGCAGAGAGGCCGAAAGGAGTCGTGAGCGCAGACTCTTTGCCGCAATATCGCCGGTAGCCTCTTCCCACTGGTGCTGTGCCTGATGGGACAATCCGTGACTTTTAATTGTTTCGATATTCTGTAGCGATTCAATCAGGACGCCGTTCTTCCAGGCGCTGGCCTCATAGGTGCTTTCGATACTGCGGCGCAGGGGGGTACGGATGATGACGGCAAACAGAAGGATCAGGCATCCCGATACCATGGGGATAAAAACGATGCTGCCACCGATCCAGCCAATCACAATGAAGAAAATGATTGCAAATGGCAGATCGATCAACGTTGTCAGGGTTGCATTGGTTAGAAATCCCCGGATGGAATCAAAGTCTTTGATATTGCTGGCAAATGAACCGACTGAACGGGGGAAGACGGCAATTTTCATGTCCATGATTTTTTCGAAAATAATGGAGGACATGATGACATCACTTTTTTTCGCGGCAATTTCAAGAAAATAGCTGCGAATGAATTTGAGAAAGCTGTCGAGGAGGTAGACGGTAATAACGCCAACAGCAAAGACTTTGAGAGTTTCGATGGCGTTGTTCGGCACCACACGATCGTAGACGCTCATGGTGAAAATCGGGCTGGCAAGGATGAAAATATTAATCAGAAACGAAGCCAGCAGGACATCGATATAGAGTTTACGCGAGCGTTTCAGGGTGCCCCAGAACCAGTGTTTCTGCTGCCCCAGGTGTTGCTGATCAACGTTGTAGTGGTGGGTCTTTTTCAGCAAAAAACAATAGCCGAGATATTCTTCTTCAAGATCTTTCAGCGCAACCCATTCTTCCAGCGGCTCTGTTCCGGGATGGATAATTTTGATTTGACTGCGATCCTCCGAAAACTGCTCAAGGATGCACGCGTTATCATTGTCCAGTAATGCGATTGCCGGGAGTTGCAGTTGAAGAACTTTTTGTAATGGACGTTTAACCAGGCTGGTTTTTAACCCGGCTTTTTCTGCGGCTCTGGAAAAGAGAGAAGGCCCGCCTTTCCCGCTGACAATATCCTTGAGTGAGGTTGCCGGAGAGATGGGAAGCCCGTCGAGCAGTGCATCAATGGAAATAGATTTATGATACTGCTGGATAAACAATAACAGTGTCTGAATCAGGCTGCTCTCTTCTATGGTTGACGTATCGGCCACAAAAATCCTTTTATTCGGTCATCAGTTTCAGCTCTATTCTGCGGTTTTTCTGCCGCCCCGCCTCGGTATCATTCGATGCGACCGGATATTTCTCTCCCAGGCCGTCAATCCCGATTTGGTATTCACTGATTCCTTCTTTGATTAAAAGATTTTTTACCGCTTCGGCACGGCGCAGTGACAGCCGTTGGTTATACTCTTCATCTCCGGTTGAATCTGTATAGCCGATGATGACGGCCCGGTATTCCTGATGTTTGTGTAACAGATCCGCAAATTTTTTCAGCTGATCAAGTTGTTGAACGGTGTCGCCGTCTTTAACATTACGCAATTGGTTGGAATCAAAATCAAATTCGAGGTACAGGGTCAGGATTTTCGGGCAGCCGTCGCTGTCTACAACCAGTCCCTGACTGGTATCGGGACAGCGGTCACTATGGTCAAGGACACCGTCTCCATCGCTGTCACGTTCTTTGATGAGGTAGATTGCAACATCAACCCGTCGGTTGAGAGTTTGTTCATTGTGCCCATATTCAATAAATTTACGATCAAAACCATTGCGGTTTTCAAGGTAAATCCGGGATTCATCAATGCCATTATCTCTCAGCAACTGCCTGATTTTTTTCATGTTGCTGTCAACGTCACCCCGGGTGCTATCCTGCTCTGGCGGAATCGTCTCACCAAGGCGTTGCCAGCCTCGGGTAAAAGCTGTTGGAAGATAAATATCTTCGCGGCTGCTGTAGTTTTTTTGTGAATGGCCGATAACGGTCACAAAAATGTTTTGGGTGCCAATCTTTGCCAGTTGCGATTTGATTTGCTCGAACGTCTGTTTTGATGCTTCATCCAGCTCTCCTGCGCTATTCTGGTAGAGGGAGGGATAGCGATAGATTGCGGTGAATGTATCCAATTGAAGCGGAGCGGTTTTCTCTCTGGCAATCTGGTCTGGTGACAGCCGTTTTGTCCCCGGTTTTTCGGGGTAATTGTAGAGTGTCGCAGCATTGACCGTTGTGATGAGAAACAGAAATAAAAATGGTACGCAAAATCGACACATCAGTTAACCTCCACACCGGTAGGATTGGTATCGGCAGTTTCTTTCGTGGGATAGAGTTCAATGACAATCCGACGATTTTTTCTACGACCATCTTCTGTTGCATTGTCGGCAACAGGCTGGTTCTCCCCTTTACCGACGGCATGCAGCCGTTCCTCCGCAATTCCTCTCGCGACAAGGGCGTCTTTTACTGCCGTCGCACGTTGCTGTGACAGCTGCAGATTCTCTTCGACACTGCCAATATTATCGGTATGGCCGGTTATGATGGCGTTGTAGCTGGGGTTGTCTTTCAGTACGTTGGCAAAGCGCTCAATGACTCTGGTTGAGTTCTCATCCAGGGTTGCTGACAACGGCAGGAACGTGACGGACAGTTTCACTGTGCTTGGACAGCCGTGGCGATCGACGTCGAAACTGATCGGAGTATGAGGGCAGAGATCCAGGTCGTCAGGAACACCATCAGCGTCACTGTCTTCAACCTGTCTGACGCAACCGTAGGGCATGATGGCATGGTCCGGCAATGAATTGTCACAGAGATCCTGATTGTCCGGGATATGGTCTTTGTCAACATCCAGTTCAATCGGGAGTTCATCAAGCAACCATTGTGTCTGGTCTTTTTTATCCTGCAGATTGACTCTGGAGTAGTAGTTCTGTTCTCCATCGAGAACCGTAGAGACCATAATTCCCATGGCATCAAGAATCCGGTATTTGGCGAGGAGAAGATTGGAGCGGGTATTGATAATCTGTTGCTGAGCGTTGAAATAATCGTTATTGGCGGCCAACAGGTCAAGCAACGATCGTTTTCCCAGTTTGTACTCAAGGGTGTAGAGATCCATCGTCGATTTACTGAAGCTCAGGTATTTTGCCAGATCGTCCAGCTGGTTTATCAGCATGGTGTGTGTTGACCACGACAGATCAAGCTGTTCGATGATCTCGCGCTGGATGTTGCGGCGTAATTCAACTTCACGATGAATGCGACTGACGTTTTTCTGAATTTCTGCCCGATCGGCACCACCGTTGTAGAAATTGTAGTGCAGCATCAACATCGCCTGGAAACGATCATCGTATCCGACGGAGCTACCGTAGTCCCTGTTGTAGTCCTGGCTCAGTTCAACATCGATTTTTGGGTAATAACGACTTTTCCCCCTTTTTTGCAGGGCCTGTGCGGCCAGGATATTTTTGTTGCTCACCTGTATGGATGGATTGTTATTTATCGCATACTGAGCGGCCTGCTCGTGATTAACCGGGAGCCTGAATGTAATCTGTGGTTCTTTTATTTCACTGGTGACGGGTTTCCGGCCAAGGATTCTGCGGAATTTATATTCGGCATCAATGAGGTTGTTACGCTGAACGGTCAGATTGGCCCGGGAGAGAAACAGGGTTGACTGGATTTTGTCGATCTCTGACCGAGGCGAATGACCGGCAACGTAAAGATCATAAACTTTCTGATAAATGGCCTCACTGCGTTCTACATGAGCCTGATTGTTCGCAAGAAGTTCCTGTTGTTTGAGTAAATTGAGGTAGGCTCCGACCATCTGGAGGGCAACATCGTTAGCTGTTTCAATGTAGTTGTAGGCCGCGGCAAGAATTCGGGCTTTTTCATGTTCGACCTGGTGCTGGGTCGCAAAACCCTGAAACAGATTTTGGGTCAAGATAAGTGAGTTGCGATAAACATCGGTATCATCATCAATCACATTGTCGCTGAGTGTGCCGGTTTTTTTGTAGCCGATGCCGGAAATCAGATCAAGTCTGGGGAGATAGCCTGCATCGGCGATATTCAGATCCTGCTGTGTTGCCCTGAAATTTTTCAATCGCTCCTGCACGCTGGGATGGGTATTGATTGCTTCAGTGACGGCTTCCTCGAGGGTGAGGGCGGTAACCCTGGCCGGTACGCATAGAAAAAAGATGCCGATCAGCCCCATAAAAGTCAAAAAATATCCGGTTTTTAGTAGAAATTTCACTTCCTGATACTCCCCTGTTGATAGTCAACGCATAATTATTTAATGAGTTGTGACTCAAGAAATTGTTATCAATTTGGTAATAAATTAAAATATCGCTGAAAATGGCTGAAAAGTCAATTGAATTGGTACTTTTGCGGTCCTGGTATAGAGATTCGATCTGCTGCAGGATTGTTGTTTTCAAAGAGGTGAGGGATAAATATTCTGCCACTTCCAGTGACTCACAAATGGAGATGGAAGTGGCAGGAATCTGTTTTTTTTTATAAACTCGGTAAGGTTTCTGAACTGATGAACTTGTTGTAACTCCCCGATTGAACAAGCTTTTTCGCCCGTTCTATGTCGGGAGCAAAATAGCGATCGTGGGCGTAGAAGGAGACTTCGTCACGCAGCAGCTGTTTTGCCGCTTCGAGTTTTTTTGATGTCCGCAGCGGGGCTCTGAAATCGACCCCCTGACATGCTGCGAGCAGCTCAACGGCCAGAATTCCTGCCGTATTATCGGCCATTTCCTTCAACCTGCGGGCAGCAAAGGTTGCCATCGAAACGTGATCTTCCTGGTTTGCTGAGGTTGGTAAGCTGTCGACCGAGGCCGGGTGAGCGTACGTCTTGTTCTCACTGGCAAGAGAGGCGGCCGTGACCTGAGCAATCATGAATCCCGAATTTAATCCCCCTTTTTCGACGAGGAATGGCGGTAGTTTACTCAAATTACTGTC
>CAZQFI010000352.1:0-8192 GCA_964592545.1 uncultured Geobacteraceae bacterium | reverse complement strand
CAATCTCTCTTCCTTTCAAATGAACCGTAAAAATCTATTCTGTTGCTTTTTTTACTAAATCCTTAACCGACTTAAATGCCTTATCGATCTTCTTGCCGACTTTTTCTGCTCCTTTCTCTTTTTCACATCCGATCGTCGTAGCAGCAAATAACACCAGCAGGCCAAACAGCAGAACCTTGGATATTTTCAGTTTCATAATTTCCTCCCTGAGATTTTAAAACTTGATTCTCTAAAGAACCCTCGGGATAAAAACCGATCGGGTTTATGGAAAACAGAGGAATCATAGTTTTCTTTTTTACGAGATGCAAGAAATGAAGAATGGTATACTACTCTGCGTATATTTCAGGTCAACATTACCTGCACTGGAACCATACCGCTTTAAAATAAACCTATTTTCAGAAAAAAGGGAACACATGAAACCTTGTTGTTTAATTTTTAAAAGATTACTGCTCCCGGCACTCGTCATCGTTGTTATGGCAACGGGACCTTTTGCGGCAGAGTGCCCAGATAACCTGACCGCTATTACCGCTAAAGACCCGAAAGTTCCGGTAGAAATTCTGGGTTATCGGGTAAAGCCTCTGACAAAATGTGAGCTTGAAGTCGAAGCACAGGCATGGATGGTGTTGCTGAAAGAAAAAGTAACAGAGTTGAGTAATACCGAAATTGCAGCAGCCTACAAAAGTCTCGAAATCCAAAAAACTATTGTGGCAGAAAAGGCCGCAAAAACAGTTCAAAAAGCGAAAAAGACCCCGTCTCCGGAAAAAGTAAAAGAGGTTAAAAAAGCACTCAAAGAAGTGAAGCAGATAGAAAAAAAATCAACACACAACAATGCAGTACAAAAAGAGATCAAAATTGCTGAGACAAAGGCAAAAAATGCCGGCAAATCTATCCCACCGGCCGACAAAACAGCCGAAACAAAAAAGGTGATCAAAACCGCCCTTATCAAACACGGCACCGACCTGATCGCAGAAAGAACTGCCCTTATCGATCGTGTCCATATTGTTTTGAGCGAACTGAATGCAAAAGGGGGAAAAACCAAAGAATATGAGGACTACATAAAAGCCGTCTCCGGCATTGCTGTCGATGTCACAGATGCCGGTGCAACCTGGACAACAGTCACCGGGTGGATGAAATCTAAAGAAGGGGGATTGCGCTGGGCGGTCAACTTTCTCAAATTTGTTGCCATTCTCGGATTTTCTTACTTGCTTTCGATTCTTCTGGGCAAAGCCGCGTACAAGGCCTTTACAAAGTCGCAACAAGTTTCGGTTCTGTTGCGCAAGTTCCTGGTTGTCGGTACACGGCGTGGAATATTATTCATCGGTCTCTTTGTCGGCCTTTCGGCCCTGGAAATCAATATTGGTCCGGTCATTGCCATCATTGGCGCCGCCGGTTTTGTTATCGCCTTCGCGCTGCAAAACTCGCTGAGTAATTTTGCCAGCGGCCTTCTCACTTTGATTTATCGTCCCTTTGATCTCGGAGATATGATCAATATTGCCGGAACCCTCGGTGTCGTTGAATCGATGAATCTTCTCTCGACCCAGTTAAGGACTCCCGACAACCAACTGGTTGTTGTTCCCAACAATTCGGTGTGGGCCGATGTGATCGTGAATGTCACCGGGATCACTCAACGCCGTATCGATCTGGTTTTTGGTATCGGATACAGTGATGATATTGATAAGGCTCAGGCCATTCTCGAAAAAATTGTTAAAGAACATGAGCATGTTCTGCAATATCCGGAACCGGTCGTCAAGCTCCATGAACTGGCCGATTCTTCCGTTAACTTTGTCTGCCGCCCCTGGGTAAAACCTGAAAACTACTGGGATGTCTACTGGGATGTTACTCGGGAAGTTAAACGTCAGTTTGATGCACACGGGGTCTCCATCCCGTTCCCTCAACAGGATGTCCACCTGTATCAAGAGCTCGCACCCGCCAAACAGGAGGAGTGACTATCAGGCACCAAAAGCCCCCGGACAGACAATCCAGCGGTGTTTTATGCCGGGATTTGAAAGCCAAGCTGAGGTAAAAATCGTGACAAATCCCTCGGCAGGGGGCAAATTACCTCAATGTGCTGTCGACTGAAAGGATCTCTAAAAGCAAGACGGCGACAGTGGAGAAACAGTCGCGACAATTTACGGGGTGTCGGCCCATGATAGCGGCGATCCCCGTACAGTGGGTGTCCAGCATCAGCAAGTTGACGACGAATCTGATGCTGACGCCCGGTGTGGAGATGGATTTCGAGCAGCGAGGCCATCTCATTGACGACCAGAGCCTGATAGGTTGTGCGAGCTACTTTAATCTTTCCTTTTGCCGGGATATCACTCAGCAATTCACCACGCCCCTGTAGCCTGCCACTGACCAATGCCAGATAGGTTTTTGTCACCTCGCCCGCCATGAACAGTTTTCCCAGTTCAGAGCAGCTCTTCTTTCCTTTACCGAACAAGACCGGGCCGGAGGTTTCTAGGTCAAGGCGTTGTACCGGCGCAGCCCGGAATTTATCACCCCGCTGCTGCAGGAAAGCCGCTACCCGATCATTCAGGTTGTCCCGCTCGTGCCCCTGACTGTTGTGGATTGCCAATCCGGCCGGTTTGTTGACGACCAGAATTTCACGCGATTCGTAGAGGATGTCAATCTTCACCGGCAACGGCTCTACCGGTGACGGCAGGACCAGCAGTTCCCGTACCCGCCGGCTGTCAGGAAGAGAGATTGCCGCCCCGGTCGTGACAACATCACCCGCGGCCAAAACGACCTCACCGGCCCGAACCTTCCCTTTTTTCAACAACTGGCGCAGGTAACTGTGGGGGGCTGCCGGAATTTGCTGCTGCAAAAATGCTTCGGCCGTGAGATCACCATCATGTTCCGGGACAATAAATTGAGCCATTCGTTATCCTTCAATCGGTCTGGAAAGTCATGTCGTTGTGTAATTCATCACGCAGCCGTCTGGCAATCGGACCAACCTCACCCTGATTGATGGTAAAACCGGCAACCCTGACCACCGGCATCACTTCAAGCGATGTCGAAGTGATAAAAACCTCGTCGGAAAACTGCAGATCCTGCAATTTAAACTCCCCGGCAATCACCCGCAGGTTAAGTTTCTCTTCACAGAGGCGGATAATGGTTGAGCGCGTTACCCCTTCGAGCAGTCCGGTTGATGCTGCAGGAGTGAAGACCCACTGTCCCCGCACCCAGAAAATATTCGATGCCGACCCTTCACAGATATGCTCCTTGTTGTTGAGCATAATCACCTCAAAAGCACCGGCGGCTTTTGCTTCAAGTTTTCCCAGCAAACTGTTGAGGTTACTGATCGATTTAATCTTGGGATTAATCGCCTCAGGAGCATTGCGCCGAGTTTGAGCGACCTGCAGTTCGATCCCGGACCGATAGTAGTGGTCGGCAAATCCTTTGAACTCCCGGGCAATAATCAAAAATGTCAGGTCACTGCCAATCTCCCGCTGAAAACCGATCTGACCAATACCACGCGTCATCGTGATCCGGTAGTAGGCGTTATCCAAACCGTTGCGGCGGCGCAACTCAAGCAGGATCTCCTCAAGCTGTTGCTGGGTGAAATTGATGGGATAGGCAAGCGCTTCGGCCGACTGGAGCAGGCGCTGGTAATGGCGTGAAAACTGATAGAGGCCATTCCCGACCGAGCGGAAACTTTCGTAGATACCATCACCATAGAGAAAACCCTGATCGAAAACCGAGATTCTCGCTGCAGCGCTCTCAACAAACGCACCATTCAAATAAACGTCATCCATAACTCAACCACCACAGAAAAACCTGCGAACCATAAAGAAAAGCGTCACCCCACCAGGGAGCGACGCTTTATTCTCGCGTGCCTACGACAAATATTACTCGCCGAAATAACGCTTGAGCAGCCCGGCAAAGGCAGAACCGTGACGTGCTTCGTCTTTACACATTTCGTGAACGGTATCGTGAATTGCGTCAAGATTCAGTTGCTTGGCCTTGGTGGCCAGCGTTTTCTTGCCGGCACAGGCACCGTGCTCAGCCTCAACCCGCATCTGCAGATTGGTTTTGGTGTCGGCAACCACAACTTCGCCCAGCAGCTCGGCAAACTTGGCGGCATGCTCAGCTTCTTCCCAGGCGATCCGTTTGTAAGCTTCAGCAATCTCGGGATAACCTTCACGGTCAGCCTGACGGCTCATCGCCAGATACATTCCAACTTCGGTACACTCGCCGGTAAAGTTGGCACGCAACCCGTCAAGAATTTCCTGATCGACATCCTTGGCAACACCAATGCGATGCTCATCAGCCCAGACCAGATCGCCGGTTGCCTGCTCGACAAATTTGTCAGCACCAACACCACAGGTAGGACACTTCTCCGGGGGAGTATCGCCTTCATGAATGTAGCCACACACTGTACAAACCCATTTTTTCATACCATTTCTCCTTTGTGTCAAATAACCTTCTACTTAGCCGATTTCAGATATTTATAATAATCTGAATCGGTCGAAATGACCAGCTTCCCATCTTTGGTAATTGTCTTTTTATACGATTCGAGGGTCCGCAGGAAAGTGTAAAATTCTTTATCCTGATTATACGCCTCGGCATAAATCTTGGCCGCCTCGGCATCGGCATTACCACGCACTTCCAAGACTTTACGATAGGCCTTAGAGCTGATTTCCTTCAGCTCACGCTGCATTTTCCCCAGAATTTCAGCCTTTTCTCCTTCCCCCTCAGAACGATACTGAGCAGCCACTTTTTTCCGCTCATTGATCATCCGCTCGTAAACCCGGGTCCGCACCTGTTCAACGTAGTTGATCCGCTTGAACTGCACATCAATCAACTCAATGCCATATTCGGGGGTGCTGGCACTTGCCTCGGTAAGAATTCCGGCAAGGATATCTTCACGACCAACCATATCTTCCGGCATGATCTGGACACCATCGACTTCAAAACGCTCATCACCCCGTGCCTTGTAATCGACACCACGGACCAGTTCAACCAGCAAATGACCCGAGACGGCATCACGAACAACTGAATCGATAATATCATCAAGGCGCCCTTGCGCACCACGCTCTGAGGCAACGGTCCGGAAAAACAGCAGCGGATCTTTAATCCGCCAGCGCGCCGTCGTGTCGACCCAGATAAATTTCTTGTCTTTGGTCGGGATCTGATTGGGATCACCATCCCATTTGAGAATCCGCCGTTCAAAACGGTTGACATCCTGAATAAACGGAATCTTGAAATGGAGACCCGGATAAGAAACGGCACCAACCGGCTTACCAAACTGGGTGACAACCGCCTGCTCAGATTCGTTGACAACATAAAATCCGCCCTGGGCCAGCAGCAGAATGACGATAACAATGAGAACCAGAATGCCATTTTTCATTTGACGGCTCCTTCCATCCCGTTACGCAACGGGAGTAGCGGGAGTAAGCCCCCAGTCTGTGCATCCATAATGTAGATTTCCTCAAGCTTCGGCAGAACTTCTTCCATCGTCTCGATATGAATCCGCCGCCGGGTGACCAGTGGGGCTTTTTTGTACTCCGTCAGCAACGCCAGGAAACGGTTGGTTTCCCCACGCGCCTTGTTGATCCGCTCAACGGCATAGCCTTCAGCTTCCTGCAACGCCTGCTTTGCCTGACCCCGGGCTTTCGGCACTTCCCGGTTAAATTGTTCCCGGGCCTGAAAAATCAGACTCTCTTTCTGCTGTTCCGCCTCGTTCACCTCATTGAAAGCGCTCTTGACCGCTTCGGGGGGATTAACATCCTGAAATTTGACAGTTACGATCCGCACCCCGATATCGTACTCCTTGAGGGTCTTTTGCAGGGCGTCCTGAATCTGGATCGCCAGTGCTGCCCGGTCGGTAGTAAGAACCTGAGTAACATTGGCATCACCGATCACCTTGCGAACCATCGCCTCAGCAATATCGCGAATCGTACTGATGGGATCTTTGATGCGGAAAATGTATTTGAAAGGATCTGTCACCTGAAATTGGACAATCCACTCGACATCACTGACGTTCAAATCCCCCGTTAAGGTCAGAGATTCCTCTTCCAGCCCACGCTTATTGTAGGTGGTTCTGATCCCCGGAGTGACTGTCCGATAACCGAACTCCTCTTTGAGAACCCGCCCGGTCGGAACCAGATAGACCTGCTCAATCCCAAAGGGAAGTTTAAAATGGAGGCCGGGATTGGCAAACTTGGCAAACTTACCGAAACGCAGCACAACACCGGTCTCTTCGGTATCAACCTTGTACATACTGCTGGATCCGCCGATCACCGCAAGAAAAATAATCGCAATAATCAAAATCGGCAGCAGCCCTCTTTTCGGGTTCTGCTTAAATTTATTTTTGACCTGGGTTGCTATTTCAATGACCTTTTTTTCCAGATCTTCTCCGGATGGGCCCTGTCCCCAATCTTGCATTCATGCCTCTTTTCTAAAACGAAACGTTGACTGATTCTGCGCCGACGATACAACATCGGCGACCAATCTCTATTTATAACAGGTTTTGTCCTCTAGCGGGAAGTTCCCGTCACAAAATCAAAAAATAGTTACAGCAAGGTGGTTGGCACGAAACCGGATATCGCGATATACTTGAGCACACGACAATCGGAAGACCCTGAAAACATTACCCAATCACAAAAGGAGAAGTTTGATGCACGTTATTGTTGATCTTTGTGTCGTTCCGCTGGGTGTCGGCGTTTCGGTCTCTAAATACGTTGCCCGCTGCCAGCAGATTTTGGAAGACGCCGGATTAAAAATTCGCCTTCACGCTTATGGAACCAATATTGAGGGGGAGTACGATCAGGTTTTTGCCGCAATCCGCCGTTGTCACGAAGAGATTCACGACGCCGGCGCTCCGCGCATCAGCACCACCATCAAACTGGGAACCCGGGTCGACCGCCTGCAGACAATGGTTGATAAATTGAAAAGTGTTGAGGAAAAATTATCGGGCTAATTCATTTTGCTTAAAAAGATGAGCTTTTTGTCCATACTGGCGGCAAAAGAGATTAAAACAAAAAACGCCCCTGGGGTGCAGAATAGAACTGATAGTTGGCTTTTCCCGCCTTTTTGACCCGATACATCGCCAGATCGGCATTTTTGAGCAATTCCTGGCTGCTGGTCGCATCTTCGGGGTAGATACTGATACCGATGCTCGGGCTGACTTCCTGGCTGAAATCCCCCTTACTCAAAGTATGGGTCAGCGAGTTACAGATTCGTCTGGCCATCATTTCGATCATTTCAATCGAATCGACATCTTCCAGCAGAACGAGGAACTCATCGCCGCCCATTCGGGCAACCGTGTCACCCTCCCGAACACACCTCCGCAGCCGATTGGCGATATCAATCAGCAACAGATCACCATAATCGTGGCCAAGGTTATCGTTAATCGCCTTGAAATAATCGATATCGAGGAAAAACAGGGCGATCTGTCGGCGACTACGGCGGGCCTTACTGATTGCATGTTTTAAACGATCCTCAAACAGCAGGCGGTTGGGCAGGTTGGTCAGTGAATCGTGGTGGGCTAAATGGTGCAGCCGCTTTTCATTTTCGTTGAGCAATTCTTCGATCTGCAACCGATCGGTGATATCACGAGCCACTTCAATAACGGCATACAATTCCCCACTATTATCAAACAGAGGAGACGTTGTCAGCTCAACAATCCGTGTCCCGAGATCCGATTCGTGATGGTGAATCAGGGTGACAGGTTCTCTGGTCTCTTTGACCTCCAGCAGTGGGCAGGGATGGTCTTCGCCGCTACACGGGGTCAGTGAGCCATGCGAAAACTGGTGGCACATCAGGGTGCTCCCCGGCACAATCCGACCTTTCCCTTCCAGCGCCGCTTTATTAATCTGCAAAATTTTGTAATCGAGTCCTATCACCATCAGTGGATCGGAGACACCATCAATAACCGACTGGAGAAACTGGTTGCGCTCCTCAAGGGCCCGTTCTGCGGCCTTTCGTTTACTGATATCGTGGATGATAGAACAAATCAGGGTCCGCCCCTTCAGCTGAACCGAACTGCTGTGGACTTCAACCGGTCGCTGCTCTCCATTTGCAAGCTGATGGATAAATTCAAAACGCTGCTGCTCCTGACGTTCGACCTGAGCTATTTTTTCTCTGGCGTCCTCTTCATTCAGTGAATTGATATCCCAGGTTTTCAGCTGCTGAAGCTGCTCGCGAGAATACTGATAAAATTCACACGCGGCCCGATTGGCATCAACAAT
>CAZQFI010000351.1:0-2326 GCA_964592545.1 uncultured Geobacteraceae bacterium | reverse complement strand
TCAAACGTCACCCGTTGCCGGGTTACCCTGGCATAGTCACGACAGGCCGCCATCAGTTCACTTAAAGGATAACGCTGATTGATCGGCATCAACCGATCACGAATTTCATCGGTCGTCGCATTGAGAGAGACGGCCAGATTGACCTTGATGCGCCGACTTAACTCAGCAATTTCTGGAACCAGCCCACAGGTTGATAACGTCACCCGCCGCGTTCCATATCCAAGTCCATCGTCGAGATAAAATATCTGCAGAGCCTTAATGACATTATCGAGGTTATGCAGCGGCTCCCCCATTCCCATCAGGACAATATTACCAATCGGGCCATCAACAAGTGCTGAACAGACCTGATTAACGATCTCTTCGGTCCGCAGGTTACGCAGCAAGCCGAATGTCCCCGTCATACAGAACTGACAACCCATGGCACAGCCAACCTGCGTCGAAATACACAGCGTCGCGCGGTCCTCATCCATTGGGATTCTCACCGCTTCAATCGATTCGCCGTCGTCCAGTCGAAACAGATACTTGCGGGTGCCATCGTGACTGGTTTCGACAACTTCAGGTTGCCACGCAGAAATAACCGCCTGTTCTGCCAGTTGCTGACGAAACTGTTTGGCCAGATCGGTCATCTCCGAGAAATCGGTCACATGACGCTGATAAATCCAGCGCAGGATTTGTTTGGTCCGATATGTCTCTTTACCGAACGAAGAGAAAAACGTCTCCAGCTCTTCCCGATTTAAACTCTTCAGATCGATTTTCGCGTTACTCAAGGAAACCCTCACATTCCTGACAACAATTTCAGCCACAAAAAAGCCCTCCGGAATATTACCGAAGGGCTTTCTGAGAAACAAGCTTCATTTCACCGCTGTGTCTAGAGCAGCTCCAGGCCGCTGAAGAAGTACCCAAGCTCAAATGCTGCGGTTTCAGGAGCATCGGAACCATGGGTTGCGTTCTCACCGATGTTGCTGCCGAACTCTTTACGCAGCGTTCCTTCTGCCGCTTCAGCCGGATTGGTTGCTCCCATCAGATCACGCCATTTGGCAATAGCGTTCTCAGCTTCGAGGGCCATAACAATACAGGGGCCGCTGCTCATAAAATCGGTCAGTTCACCGAAAAAGGGGCGCTCTTTGTGGACAGCATAAAAACCTTCAGCTTCAACTTTGCTCAGATAAAGTTTTTTCAGGCCGACAACCTTGAATCCCTCTGCATAAATACGGGCAAGAATTTTCCCGGCAGATCCGGCGGCAAATGCATCGGGTTTGATAATCGCGAATGTTCTTTCCATGATTGTGTCTCCTTGTTTTTATATAATTCAATCGAGGCGGGTTCTATCATTCACACCGTTGGGTGTCAAGAATTTAACCTTCGGATTCAGCTAATTCCATCAGTAACGGAATCACCTTGCGCAAAGCTGATCCACGATGACTGATACGATTTTTGATGTCGAGGGAAAGTTCTGCTGTCGTCTTCCCATATTCAGGAACCAGAAACAGGGGATCGTAGCCAAAGCCATCCTCTCCCCGCGCACTGCGCAGAATCACCCCCGAGATCTGGCCGTCATAGGTTTCACAACGGCCATCCGGCCATGCCAAAGCGACAACACAGTGAAAAGCCGCCTGGCGTTTCTCATCCGGCACACTGTCCATCTCTTTAAGGAGCCTGGCGTTGTTTGCAGCGTCATCCCCCTGTTCCCCGGCATAACGGGCCGAGTAGACCCCCGGGGCGCCGTCAAGTGCATCGACAACCAACCCGCTGTCATCGGCAAGGGTCAGATAACCACTGAACGCGGCCATTTCGAGTGCTTTCTTCCGCGCATTTGCTGCAAACGTGTCGCCATCTTCTACAACGTCAGGGGGATTCTCAAGTTGATCCAACCCGACAATCTCGATGTCGGCTCCATCCAGAAGACGCCTGATCTCCTTCAGTTTCCCGCGGTTACCCGTCGCGACCAGTAATTTCATAATGTGGAATCCAGCGACTGCTGCTGCAATTCCGTCAACCGGGCACAGCCGGCGAGAGCAAGGTCGCGCAGTGCATCAAGTTCCGCCGATGAAAAAGGCTCCTCTTCTGCCGTTCCCTGGACCTCAACAAATTTTCCTGAACCGGTAATAACAAAGTTCATATCGACATCTGCGGTTGAATCCTCGGAATAGTTGAGATCAAGTAATGGCACACCACCAACAATACCGACGCTGATGGCAGCAACACTGTCTTTTAATGGCAGCTTATCCAGCTTTCCCTGTTTAACCAGACCAGTCAAGGCATCATAGAGCGCAACATAAGCGCCGGTAATCGACGCCGTCCTTGTCCCGCCATCGGCCTGCAGAAC
>CAZQFI010000350.1:0-2660 GCA_964592545.1 uncultured Geobacteraceae bacterium | reverse complement strand
GGCCTTCCCCCGTAGTTTCTCGGGGAGCAGTCCGTTAAAATCCTCCGACATATTGTCCCACGCTTCTTTAAAAACACTCTCTTTTTGCGGTTTTTTCTGTGCCATAGTGATGACTTTCTGTGGATGTAAATATCCCCCGGCAAAGCTGGAGGCTTTATCCGTGAACCGCTCAAAGCGGTAGGTTTAAATCCTGGGCCGCCTCAAGGTGGCTGACCTCTCAGAGGCAGACGGAATCTGCGGAGACCCTGAAGCAGTCAACTCAATCTGATACTTTGGGCTGAATGCTGTTTTTGTGATTTCTGCACCTTGAATCCGATCAATTCGGTAGGATCTCGGTTCTCCCGTTGAGTGCTTCACTGCATACAAAAGAATATTTCCTTCTTCTGTTCGGCGGAGAGAGTAAGGTTCTATTAATCTCGTACTCTCCCGATAACGAAGGTTGACACAAAGCCTGTTTGCAGCCGCATAGCGAATCGTTTCCATCGGGGTTGATGAGTGCCATGTTTGTACCATGGCAGGTGGTCGCCAGCTTTCATCTACTTTTTCTCTCACCTGAAAGGAAGGCAGAGACGTTTTTTCTACGACCTGGTGGAGCCAATCGAAAAACTGTGGCAACTCGTTCCAGAATTGCTCAAAAGGGGGCAAAACGGGTAATTGATGTGCCAGCATATTCTCCCATTCAGCAAGGAGCTCATCTCGTGTAGCAGCGGAACTAACAGAGTTTCGGGTCGGAACAGGAATCCCTTTGAAAATACATTTACTTTCCAATGTGCTCAATACGACCGATCGGTCGGGCTGCAACTCATCGTGTCGATAGAGATGAATAACATCATAGAGGTCTCGTGGTCGTTGTCTTTCTGCCAGAGCCCTCACTTTTTCGGCAAAAATCTCCTCAAAACAGTAGCAAGCAACGTTAATACCTCCTGCTGGATTATCAGAATATGGGTGATGAACTGGGCAGATAGCAGGCTCAAGTACCAAAACTTCATCGCTGGTCAGATCCAATTTTATCCGGGCAAGGTCTCCACGGCGTTGCATGGGGCCACGATAGTAAACCCGTCCTTCCGCTGAAATTCCACCCCGGTTGTTTTCATAAATATCGAAGCGCAATCGGTTGCCAGGAATTTCAATACCAGACTGTTCATAAATCCATTCGACAATCTCACCAAAAACAGTAAGCAGAAATTCTTCAGAAAGATGGTCTGGATTTGTCAGTGTGAAGTCGAGATCTTCACTGAATCGATAGGTTTCAAAATAACATTTTTTGAGACAAGTGCCACCCTTGAAGACCCAGTCATTCTGAAGTGATGCATGGTTGGATATCCCGGCCAACAACCAGCCCAGAATATAGTCCTTCTCAACAACCTCAACGGCAAGGGTCAATTCCCTTGCGAAATCCATTACTTCCTGACGACCTATCACATCCCCTCCGTCTTCCAGCTTTCCGGTATCCACAATTTCCAACGGGTAATCAACCGGTCTGACTTTAATGATGTGTCCAGCTTTACATTTCCTTGCGTAAGATCAGTCAGACATTTTTTGATAATATTTTTTTCCGTCGGAGCGTTTCGTTCCAGTAAAAAACCCAACCGTTTCAAAACAGCACCGTTTCCAAGGTTACGGGCATACTCAACAAGTAAATTGAGATCACTCACCTCGGAACGAAGATAGTTCTTCAGCATATCTTCAACTGACCTTATGCCGCCACCCAGTTTCGGATCGGAGAGCATATCAAGAATCGTTCTAGACGGGTCAGATACCATGACCTTCACCTGTCCACGCCATACTGTTTTTAAACCAAAAACCTTCTTTTTCTCGATTGTTTTAAGTTTATACTGTGCTCCCATCAAAATAGGGTTTCTGTCTCTCGGCTTTTGCTCTGTAATGACAATTGTCGTCCGAAAAATCTGCTCGGTCAGATCCCAATATTCAGCAGCACTCCACCCACCTATATAACAAGGAGAGTAAAGTTTTTCAGCGATGATCCACGGATCTTCCAAGGGGATATCTACCGAGCGGGACTCCAGCGGCACAGGGACGTACAGCCCACGTTTGATTCGAGAAAGCCAGCCCTTCCTGCACCAGCGGGAGAGCATCTTTGCCGCATCAGTTCGGGATACATTCAGGGCTTTAGCCGCTTGTCCAACTGAGACTGATCCGTTGCTTGCACGCAAAACGGTTGACAGCCTTTCCCGATCCAGTGTTCCTATCCCTTCAAGCCGGTTCATAGTATACTCTTTATGTCTAAATACACAGAAAAGATGAATTTCTACATACATTATATACTAAAAAATAAAAAATACAACGAATACGCGTTTATTCCTCTGATAGCCGAACTAGTACATACTTGTTGTATCAAAACCGGCTGCCCGGAGAAGGCTTTTTTGAGGATGGATTGACGAAGGCGATCGGCACGGCGGAGGTTGGTTTCGACTTGGGTTTCTGCCTCAGTGATGATTGAAAACTTTCTTTCTGTCTCTGCGACAATATTTTTTGATCTTCAATTTTTGGGAAGGGCCTGAATTCAAGTTGTAAGTGCAGCTCAAAACATTTGGTTTGAAGGATAAGCTGCGGCTTCCAGCAAGTGATCAATGTTTATTCGAGCTTTCTCCCTGCCGGTTTCAAATGAAAAAACCGCCTGCAGTCGCAAAAGCCAACCT
>CAZQFI010000349.1:0-1819 GCA_964592545.1 uncultured Geobacteraceae bacterium | reverse complement strand
CTCTCTTTCAGCCTACTCCGACGAAGAACTGGTCGCCCGGAATTTTCTGATTAACGAAAAACCCGATATCGTTGTGGATATCGTCGATGCGACAATGCTCGATCGCCATCTTTATCTGGCGGTGCAGTTTTTTGAGATCGGTATTCCCGTCGTTATTGCTCTCAACATGATGGACGACGTCAAAAAACAGGGATTAAGGATTGACAAACAGAAGTTGGCAAAACTTCTCAACTGTCCGGTTGTTGAAACAATCGCCCGCTGCGGCTGCGGTAAACGTGAACTGCTTGAAGTCGCTATAGAACAGGCCAAGGCAAAAAAAGAGTCGTGGACCCCGTTAAAAATATCGTACGGTCACGATATTGATCTGGCTCTTGAAGAAATGACCGCAATTATCGAGACAGAACAATTCATGACCGACCGCTATCCTGCCCGCTGGATTGCGTTGAAATATCTTGAAAATGACAGTGAAATCATCACTCAAGGTCAAAAATTCCCGGAAACAGCTGCAAAGTTACTCGAAATCACCCAAAAAACGCGGGAGCACTGTCAGAAAACCCTCAAGCTTCCCCCTGAAGCGATCATTGCCGACTATCGCTACGGGCTGATCAATTCTATCCTGAAACAGAATATTATCGTCCAGGAAAAACCGCGCCATAAGCGAATTGAAATGACGACCCGGCTCGACCGTTTTCTTGTCAATCGCTATTTTGGACCTGTATTAATGATCGCCATCCTCTACGCCATGTTTCAGATCACCTTCAGCGTTGGAGAGGTTCCCATGGGCTGGCTCCAGGACGGTTTCAGCTGGGTCGCTGACACGGCAACCCGATTGATTCCCCCGGGGATGCTGCAATCACTGGTCGTTTCGGGAATCATCGACGGAGTTGGCGGAGTCATGGGCTTTGTGCCACTGATAGCTATCATGTTCCTGATGATTTCATTTCTCGAAGATTCGGGATACATGGCACGGGTTGCCTATATGCTCGACCGCGTGCTGCGGATCTTTGGCCTGCATGGTTACTCGGCAATGCCGTTTATCATATCGGGTGGAATCGCCGGGGGCTGTGCGGTCCCCGGAGTCATGGCAACCCGAACTCTGCGCAGCCCAAAAGAGAAACTGGCCACCCTGCTGACAGCCCCATTTATGCCGTGCGGGGCCAAACTGCCTGTTTTCATGTTGCTGATTGCCGCATTCTTCTCCGAATACCGGGCACAAATGATGTTCTCAATCACCCTGATTGCGTGGGTCTTTGCCCTGCTGGTGGCAAAACTGGTTCGCTCTACGGTGATCAGGGGGGAATCGACGCCGTTCATCATGGAACTGCCCCCCTATCGGCTCCCCACCCTGCGGGGAATCTTCATCCATACGTGGGAGCGGACGTGGCAATACATTAAAAAAGCGGGAACCGTCATTCTGGCGGTATCAATTCTGCTGTGGGCGGCCATGACTTTTCCGGGTTTGCCCCAGCAGCAGCTCAATCAGTTCACCCTGGAACGACAAACCGCCGTCAGCACAATCGATAACCGGGTCGAGCAGGCAGCAGCCCTTGCCAGAATCGATAACCGTGAGGGACAGGCGGCGTTACGCCATTCCCTCGCCGGGAGGATCGGTACAGTTCTCGAACCGATCAGCCGTCTGGCCGGATTTGACTGGCGCACGAACATTGCACTGGTTGGCGGTTTTGCCGCAAAAGAAATTATCGTCTCAACATTTGGAACGGCCTACTCTCTGGGTGATGTCGATCCGGAAGCGGCAGAGACTCTCTCAAGCAGAATTGCCACTGATCCGGGCTGGAATAAATTTACCGCCCTGGCAATG
>CAZQFI010000348.1:0-6028 GCA_964592545.1 uncultured Geobacteraceae bacterium | reverse complement strand
GGTTCCCCCGATGGCTGCGGTAATATGGTCGTAGCCGGGGGCGATATCGGTGACCAGCGGCCCGAGGACATAGAACGGGGCACCGTGGCAGAGGCGCTTCTGCAGTTTGATATTGGCTTCGATCTGGTTCAGCGGGACGTGACCGGGACCTTCGATCATCACCTGAATGCCGGCATCCTGAGCACGCTGCGTCAGCTCGCCGAGGAGGATCAGCTCCTGAATCTGGGCACGGTCGGTGGCATCGGCGAGGCAGCCGGGGCGGAAGCCGTCACCGAGAGAGAGGACGGCATCGTAGGGGCGGACCAGTTCAAGGAGGCGATCGTAATATTCGTAAAGGGGGTTTTCGGCATTGTTATAATCCATCCAGCCAACGGTGAACGAGCCGCCGCGTGAAACGACTTCCAGCAGCCGACCTTCACGATCCATCCGGCTGACCGTTTCGCGGGTCACCCCACAGTGGACGGTGATAAAATCGACCCCGTCATCGAGATGCTTTTTGACCCCGGCGAAAATATCATCGACTGTCATATCGACAATCGGCTTCCCCTGGCGGTTAACGGCGTCGCAGGCGGCCTGATAGAGGGGGACACTGCCGATACACAGGTCGGTTTCGGCAATGATGGCAGCACGAATCTCATCGATGGGACCACCGGTCGAGAGATCCATCAGCGCATCGGCGCCGGCAGCGGCAGCCACTTTGGCTTTCTCCAGTTCTTTGTCGATGCTCCTGTCATCCTGACTGGTGCCGATGTTGGCGTTGGTTTTTGTCCGCATCCCCTCACCGACAGCCAGCGGACGACCGGTGGTGTGTTTGTTGTTGCGACAGACAACGGCTGTTCCGGCAGCAATTTTCTGGCGCAAAATTTCGGGGTCAATATTTTCGGCAGCAGCAGCCTGGCGTACCAGGTCGGTTATCTGTCCCTGACGGGCCATTTCCAATTGGGTCATAACGAAAGATACCTCGGGTAGAAAAATCAGTGCCAATATTGCACTGAAGTTAAAAAGGTGGGCAATCGATACCTGAACCTGCCGAGAGGGGGTGGTGAAAATAAAAAAGCCACCAGAAGGCGGCTATCGATAGGTCTTATCGGAATACACAGCCGCTTCCCTACGCCGGTATCAACCGGATCAGGTTCCAAGGGTCGTTCCAGAAAACTGGAACTCTCAGTAACAATGACGCCCCTAGCGAGTTTATTTAGCGGAATAATTAACAGTTAGACGGGTTGAAAGTCAACAGAGAAACGTCGCACCACTTGAGCTGCGCCCTTTCTGAAGCCCCCAATTTTTATCTGCCCGGTTGAAGGTCTACGGAGTTTCGGCCGCGGCGGTTTCCTGCATCAGCAACCTTGCCGCTTCGATATGGTTGACCGGACCGTGTCCCCGGCCAATGTGGACGGACGTCTCGATCGCCAGCGAGATAAAGCGCTTGGCCCGTTCAACCGCATGGCGCAACGGATACCCCTGTGCCAGGAAGGTTGCAATCGCCGCTGACAGGGTACATCCCGTTCCATGGGTGTTGATGGTGTCGAAGCGTTGAGCCGTCAGTTGATATTCCGCATCTCCCAGTAAGAGGATGTCGGTTGCGTCGCCGCTGAGGTGGCCACCTTTGATCAGAACATTTCGGGCGCCGAGTTCCTGAAGGTTACGCCCCGCTTCAACCATCTCCTCCAGTGTTCTCGGTTCAATCCCGGTCATCACTTCAACTTCCGGAAGGTTGGGGGTCAGCAGGTACGATTGGGGCAGCAACCGGGAAATGAGGCTGTCGTGGGCCTGTTTGTCAAGGAGCGACTCTCCCCCCTTGGCAATCATGACGGGATCGACAACGGCCAGCAGTGAACGTTCTTCGATCACCCTGCCGACGCGGGAGACGATCCCTCCCCAACTGAGCATCCCGGTCTTGATTGTATCGGCACCGATATCATCAAGCACCGCCTCAAGTTGCTGCATAACAAAATCGGTGTGAACCATATAGGTATCATTGACCCCGAGGGTGTTCTGCGCTGTCAGTGCCGTCAGGACGCTGCTGGCATAACTGCCGAGGAGCGTGATCGTTTTGATATCGGCCTGAATCCCGGCACCGCCGCTGGAATCGGAGCCGGCAATGGTCAGGACCGTACCGTTGGGAGCCGGTTTGTTGCGGTTGAAGATCAGGGAGTACTCTTTTGCGGCCCGTGCAGGATCGGCATCTGCCATAATTCCTGAGATGACAGCAATCGCATCTGCTCCGGCATCGAGTGCTTCAAAGGCCCCTCGGGGGTGATTCCGCCGATTGCAACGACGGGAATTCGCACTGCCCGCCTCACTTTTTCGAGGGTTTTCAGGCCGACCAGGGTTGTACTATCTTTGGTTGCTGTCGGGAAAATGCTGCCGATAGCAATGTAATCGGCACCGTGTGCTTCAGCTTTGAGGGCTTCGTCGACACTGTGGGTCGAAATTCCGATCAGTTTTTTGTGCCCAAGAATCTGGCGCGCCTGAATGGTGGACATATCGTTTTGACCGAGATGAACGCCGTCGGCATCAATTTCGTGAGCTAATTCCGGAAGGTCGTTGATAATAAACAGGGCATCGCACTGGTGGCAGAGTGTTTTGAGTTCCAGTGCCATTTTCTGGCGATCATCGGGGCGAATATCCTTCGCCCGATATTGAACAATTTTCGCTCCACCTTTCAGGGCTGCCTCTACTTTTGTCAGTAGTTTACCGTCATCATTATTGTCTGTGATCAGATAGAGACCGGAAATCATTTGAAATCTCCCTTGAATATCAATTAGATAGAGCGATTTTTCGGGTTGTCTGGTTTGTGAAAAAGCATTTTTCTGAAAATATTAGAATGAAAATTTCACAATCAATTAGCGATCGTAACAGTATAAAACCTTGGTGTCAATTAATCTCTGAGTTTATGCTACTTTACAGCACGGTATCAGACGGTATATTTAAGTTGAATCACAACGACTTCTGACGCCGTTTTCCCCGGGAGGTATATGGACATGAGATATTCCCCCCGCCCGACCTGGGCGGATATCGATTTACAGGCATTGCACCACAATTACCGGCAGGCTCTCAGGTATTGTCCCGGTGATCAACGTTTGCTGGCAGTTGTCAAGGCCGATGCCTACGGCCATGGCGCGCTTCCGGTGACACGGGCATTTCAGACGTGGGGTGTCAAAGATTTTGCTGTCGCAACGCTGGAAGAGGCGATCGAACTGCGTGATGCCGGGATTGACGACCGGTTGCTGGTTCTCGGCAGCTGTTTTCCGGGGCAGGAAGAGGCCTTTCTCAACTATAATGTGATGCCGACCCTGCTCGACATCGCGACTGCCCGACGCCTCAGTGCTACCGGTGTCCAACAGGGTCGTCGGGTGAAGGTTCACCTGAAGGTCGATAGCGGGATGGGGCGGGTCGGTTTTCTCCCTGACCAGCTGGGCGAATCTCTTCCCGAACTGAGACACCTTGCGGGAATCACCATTGAGGGGGTCATGTCCCACCTTGCCTGTGCTGATGAACTCGATTCCCGGGTGACGACGGGACAGCAGGGGCAGTTTCGGATGATGCTGGAGATGATCCGTGATGCCGGTATCGCGCCGCGTGACATCCACCTGAATAACAGCGCCGGGTTAAGTGGCTGGGAATGTCCCGAATGTACTCTGGCCCGCCCCGGGATTATGCTTTATGGGGGGCTTCCCGGTCCCGACTTTGCTGACAAACTCGATTTGCGTCCGGTGATGCACCTGCGCAGTCAGATTGCCCAGTTGCGTCAGCTGCCGGCGGGCAGCGGAATTTCCTATGGCCATTGCTATCATGCTCACACCGATATGCAGGTCGCGGTACTGCCGATTGGTTATGCTGACGGCTATAATCGCCTTTTCAGTAACTGCGGTCAGGGGATTCTCCATGGGCAGAAGATTCCTGTGGTCGGGCGTGTCTGTATGGACTGGATCATGCTCGATGTCAGTGCCGTTCCCGAGGTGCAGGTTGGCGATTGTGTCACCCTGCTGGGGAGTGCCGATGGGCTGTCAATTATTGGAGATGACTGGGCCGAGCAGCTCAACACGATTTCGTACGAAGTTTTCTGCCGGATTGGTCGCCGGGTGCCGCGACGATATCTCCCTGAATTGGCGTAAGAAAGCGGTTGTCTGTCGCGGTGAATCGTGGTAAAAGCCACACAAAAATCGGATCGCCGCGATCGCGCTAAAAACACTCCATTTTTTACACCATTGACAGAGTATTTAAGGCAGCATCCCCGAAGGTGCTGCCACCTTTTTTGATATCCAAACTTCTCAAAGGAAAGGATTCTCATGGCCGCTATCAAACGTGCATTGATTTCAGTTTCTGACAAAACCGGGGTGCTCGAACTCGCTCAGGAATTGAACACTTTCGGTGTCGAATTGTTGTCGACGGGGGGAACGGCAAAAATGATCCGCGATGCCGGAATTCCGGTGATGGATGTTTCTGACTATACCGGTTTCCCGGAGATGATGGACGGTCGGGTGAAAACCCTCCACCCCAAGGTTCATGGGGCACTGCTGGGTTTGCGTGACAACCCCGAGCACGTCGATGCGATGGCAAAACACGATATCGAGCCTATCGATATGGTGGTGGTCAATCTGTACCCTTTTGAAGCAACAGTTGCCAGGGATGGCTGCAGCCTTGAGGACGCGATTGAAAACATCGACATCGGCGGCCCGACGATGCTGCGCAGCGCGGCGAAGAACAATAAATTTGTCACCGTGCTGGTCGATCCGGACGATTACGCAACGGTGATCACCGAGATGAAACAGAGCAGCGGTGAAGTGTCGACCGAGACCAACTTCCGGCTGGCCGTCAAAGTTTATCAGCACACCGCGGCCTATGATGGCGCCATCTCCAACTGGCTGGGCAAGCGGACGGCTGAAGAACATGCCGAATTTGCCCCGACCCTGACGCTGCAATTTCAGAAAGCCCAGGGGATGCGTTACGGAGAGAATCCCCATCAGAATGCAGCTTTCTATGTTGAGAAGAATATTACCGAAGCATCCATTGCAACCGCCCGGCAGCTGCAGGGGAAAGCGCTCTCCTACAACAATATCGGCGATACCGATGCAGCGCTGGAGTGTATCAAGCAGTTTTCCGAAGCTCCCGCCTGTGTGATTGTCAAGCACGCCAATCCCTGTGGGGTCGCAACAGGAAACAACTTGCTTGAAGCTTACCAGCGAGCCTTTTCAACCGATCCTGAATCGTCCTTTGGCGGTATCATCGCTTTTAATCGGGAGCTCGATCCCGAAACGGCTCAGGCAATCGTCGATAAACAATTCGTTGAGGTGATTATCGCTCCCCAGGTTGCGGCAGGGGTTCCCGAGATCATCGCCACAAAGAAAAATGTCCGCCTGCTCGAATGTGGCGAGTGGCCTGCCGAAAGTGGCCAGCGTCTCGATTTCAAACGGGTCAATGGCGGGTTGCTGGTTCAGGAGGCCGACCTGTCGTTGAGTCATGACCTGAAGGTTGTGACCAAGCGGACTCCGACCGAAAAAGAGTGGCAGGATCTCAACTTTGCCTGGCGGGTTGCCAAATTTGTGAAATCGAACGCCATTGTTTACTGCCGTGACGGTATGACCATCGGTGTTGGTGCCGGTCAGATGAGTCGGGTCAACTCGGCGCGGATTGCGGCGATCAAGGCGGAACATGCCGGACTCGATGTCAAGGGCGCAGCCATGGCGTCGGATGCGTTTTTCCCCTTCCGCGACGGTATCGATAACGCTGCGGCTGTCGGGATTACCGCAGTTATTCAGCCGGGGGGCTCGATCCGTGACGAAGAGGTGATTGCTGCCGCTGACGAGGCGGGGATCGCCATGGTCTTTACCGGAATGCGCCATTTCCGGCATTAGAACGCGGTTTTTTGCACGAACTCGGTGCTGTTCATTGGGATTGGGTTTAGCGATGGGTTTCTCAGCGCCTCTGCATCTTTGGGGGTGAAAAGGAGATAAACAGATGAAGATTCTGGTTGTCGGTGGTGGTGGACGTGAACACACACTGGTGTGGAAGATTGCTCAATCAC
>CAZQFI010000347.1:0-4509 GCA_964592545.1 uncultured Geobacteraceae bacterium | reverse complement strand
TTGACGCGGATGTTCAGCTCCTGCAGATAGCTGGTCAGGTCTTCGGCCATCCGCTTGGTCAGCGTCGTAACCAGAACCCGGGCACCACTGCTGACGGTGACCCCGATCTCATCAATCAGGTCATCGACCTGTTCGGTCGCGGGGCGAACTTCGATGGGGGGATCGACCAGCCCGGTCGGGCGGATCACCTGCTCAACAAAGACACCGTTGGCCTGTTCCATCTCATAATCGGCGGGGGTCGCGGAAACGTAGACAGTTTGAGGCTGGCGCGCGACAAACTCCTCAAACATCAGCGGCCGGTTGTCAAGGGCCGACGGCAAGCGGAAGCCGTAGTTGACCAGCGTTTCTTTACGGGAACGGTCACCGCGGTACATCCCGCCGACCTGACTGACGCTGACATGGCTCTCGTCGATAAACATCAGCGCATCATCGGGAAGATATGAAAAGAGGGTCGATGGTGGCTCACCCGGCTGGCGACGGTCGAGAAAGCGGGAGTAGTTTTCGATCCCCTGACAGTAGCCCATCTCCTCAATCATCTCGATGTCGAAGAGGGTTCGCTGTTCAATCCGCTGCGCTTCGAGGAGCATCTCCCGCTCCTGAAAATAGTGAATCCGCTCCTGCAGCTCATCCTGAATCTCACCGATCGCCCGCTTTAAAGTCGGTTTGGTCGCGACGTAGTGGCTGGCGGGGAAGATAGCGGTACGCTCGAGGCGATCGATCACCTTGCCGCGCAGGGGATCAATCTCACTGATGGCGTCAATTTCATCGCCAAAAAACTCAATCCGCAGCGCCCGTTTTTCCTCGTAGGCGGGAAAGATTTCGACACTGTCGCCGCGCACCCGGAAAGTCCCGCGATGAAAATCGATGTCGTTACGTTCGTACTGAATCTCAACCAGATTATGGAGGAACTTGTTGCGATCGAGCTCCATCCCGACATGGAGGTTGACCAGCATCCCGTAATAGGCTTCGGGTGAACCGAGGCCGTAGATACAGCTGACCGAAGCGACAATCAGCACATCACGCCGCGACAGTAACGACCGGGTGGCGCTGTGACGCAGTTTGTCGATCTCCTCGTTGATCGAGCTGTCTTTGTCGATAAAGGTATCGGTTGAAGGGACGTAGGCTTCGGGCTGGTAGTAATCGTAATAACTGACGAAATATTCGACAGCATTGTTGGGGAACAGCTCTTTGAATTCCCCGTAAAGCTGCGCTGCCAGGGTTTTGTTGTGGGCCAGAACCAGGGTCGGGCGTTGCAACTGATTGACCACATTGGCCATGGTAAAGGTTTTCCCCGAGCCGGTGACCCCGAGAAGCACCTGGTGACGATCGCCACGCTCAAGCCCTTCGACCAGCTCCCTGATCGCCTGCGGCTGATCTCCGCAGGGCTGGTAGTCCGATTGTAATTCGAAACGTGCCATCAGCTCAGCTCAAAACGGACAGAAACGTGAGTCCCAGAATTTTTTTCACTCTCAATATCAACGGTTCCCCCATGAGCATGGACAATTGACTGAACCAGGCTCAGACCAAGACCGGTCCCCGGCGTTGAGCGGCTCGAATCGGCCCGGTAGAAACGTTCCCAGACCCGGGGAAGATCATCCTTGTCGATCCCGATTCCGCTGTCAGAGATCAATATCTGAACCGAATTATCTGTTTTTCTCGCTTCGAGGGCAACCCGTCCCCCGGCCGGGGTAAACTTCAGGGCATTATCGAGCAGATTGGCGATGACACGTTGCAAACGGCTGCGATCTGCGTCAACAAGCAACGGAGTATCGGTGATACGTAATGAGACATCGATCCCTTTATCCTCCGCGACCGGGGAGTAAAGCTCTGCGACATCCCTGAGAATGTCCACCAGATCAACCGGCTCGGTCTGCAGCGGCTTGACCCGGGCATCGGTTTCGGCAATCTCGAGCATGGTGTTGATCATCCCGACAAGGCTGTCACACTCTTCGATGACCGCGCCCGACATATTCCGGTACTCTTCAAGAGTCTGCTCACCGCTTAACGTGATTTCGGCGAGACCGCGCATCCGCGTCACCGGACTGCGTAAATCGTGGGCAATATTGTTGGTGACATCGCGCAATTCCTTGATCAGCGTACCAATACGCGACTGCATCCGGTTGATCGAGCTGATCAGATCGTTAATCTCAACAGTTTGGGCATCAAAGGTGATCTGTTGCGACAAATCCCCCCGGCTGATCTGATCCGCCGTCTCTCTGACCTGCTGCACCCCGGCGAGAGCCCTTCTGGAAATATAAAATCCGATAACCGTCCCGACCAGAATCATGGTGGTGAACGCAAAGAGAAAAACCCGATCAAAGCTCGCCAGCAGCTGCTCGTCATCATCGAGAACCATCCCGGTCTGGAGAAGGTACCCGTCTCCCAGCGGCTGGTAGAAAATCCGGGCACGGCTGGAACGGGCAGGCAAGGTCAGGGTTTCAAATTTTGGAGCGGTGAGGTTATCAAGCAGCCCGGGCTTGGCAGGGAGATCTGACCATTTTTCGGTGTTGGAGGCGTCGACAATGTCGAGCTCGGGAGAGTAGATGCGGATAAACATCTCATCCGACCCTTCGGACAACTCCTCGAGAAGAATCTCCTGATGCAGAGCATCCAGTCCCCCCTGCTGATAGATCTCGGTAAATTCACGCCCGTCGCTGTAGAACTTCTCGTCGATCCGTTCAAGAAGATTGCTCTTCAGATTGTAATTGATAATTCCAAAAACGATCAGCGCCAGGACGGCGAAAAGAAGGGTATAAAGGGCGGTGAGCCGCGATGCCAGAGACTTGAACATCAGCTGGCCTCTTCCCGATTCTCGAGAACATAACCGACGCCACGCACGGTGTGGATCAGTTTAGGCAGTTGCGGCAGATCAACTTTTTCCCGCAGCCGACAGATGCGCGATTCAACAACATTACTTTCGGGATCAAAATTATAATCCCAGACATGCTCCATGATCATCGTTTTGGAGACAACCCGGCCACTGTTTCTCAACAGATATTCCAGCAGAGAAAATTCACGGTGCTGCAACTCAATTTTTTTGCCCCCGCGGGTCACTTTACGGCTGACAATGTCAAGAGACAGGTCTGCAACCGTTAAGCGAACCGGCTCCTCCACCGCCTGGCTGCGACGCAACAGGGTCTGAACCCGGACCAGCAGTTCCGTGAAGGCAAAGGGTTTCACCAGATAATCGTCCCCCCCTTTTTGCAAACCAAGAATACGTTCATCGACCGTTTTTTTGGCACTCAGAACGATAATCGGGGTGGTAATCCGCTGGTTGCGCAACCGTTCAATCAGGGTTAACCCGTCAAGTTTTGGCAGCATGATATCGACCACCGCAACATCGTAGGAAAAATCCTGCGCCATAAACAGTCCCTCCAGACCGTCAGCCGCCCGATCGACGGCGTAACCTGCCTGAACAAAGCCCTTTTTGACAAACTGGGCGGTACGATTATCGTCTTCTACCAGGAGTATTCTCATGACCGATCTATTTCCATAATGACCAGAGGGCTTCACCCCAGATATAGGCTGTCAGCAGCAACATCGCCAGAACCGCCGCCGACCCCAGATCCTTGGCTCGACCCGACAGTTCATGCCGTTCTGTCCCGATCCGGTCGACAACAGCTTCCAGCGCCGAGTTGAGTAACTCAACAATCATGACCAGAACAACGCTGGAAATCATGAGAACCCGCCGGATTGAATCGACATCAAGCCACACGGCCAGCGGGACAAGAATCAGAGCGAGAAACAATTCCTGACGAAAAGCGGCCTCATGGCGAAAGGCGGCCCTGAATCCGAGCAGGGAGTAGCCCCCGGCCAGGATAATCCGTTTGAGTCCGGTGTTCTTTTCCATCACTCACTTTCTCGTAAAGAGGCCAGGATATCTGCATCAGTCCCGGCAGGGTATGGAAAAGATTATCGTGTGAAAAACGATTATTGGCAACCTGTTTCAGCGTTGTTATGTCGATGAGCCGGTTTGTTTGTTCACCACACCACGTCAATGCTCCAACATGACGATGCAGAGACATGTCCGGAACAGAGGCATCACTGGACAGGCGATTCCGTTGCCGCCGTGTGAATCGGAACCAGATTGCGGGTGCTCCAGCGATTAATCCGGTTCTTGTAGATATAGGCAGCACTCTGGTAATAGCTGATGTCGCGCTGGACAAGGGGAATCGTTTTCCCTGCGACCTGTTCATGAATCTGCTGCGAAGCGAACCCCTGCTGCAGGGCGATTTTTTCCTGTGGTTTCAGAATGGCCAGTTGCTGCCCGTCGTAAAGACCCAAATTTTGATAGTTGGCAATAAGGGCCCGCCCGGGGGGCGCGAGCAGGACATCGTGACCGAAAAAGCACGAGAGGTAACTCATATTGAGAATTCCAAGCAGGGTTGGGGCGATGTCGATCTGACTGGCCAACGCACTGACCACTGCCGACGGGATCTGAGCCGGGGAGTAGATCCACAGCGGAATGTGATAGCGCTCAACCGGTAAGGTCCGTTTTCCGGCGCTGCC